>CBIHOZ010000043.1:0-44330 GCA_966211525.1 uncultured Chitinophaga sp.
GTACATCGGGTGTAATATATAGTGTTACCAACCAGAATGCGTTTGATAAAAAGTCACGCGTGAATACATTCATTCACGTAAACGATAAGCGTCCAGCCAAGAGCAACGGTGTATTGTTGTGCATCAACGGTACAGGTATACTCAACAGCTGGCTGCGTAAAAATCTGAAGAGCAACGGTGAGTCGTATGCGTACGATGCTATCAATACTATAGCTTCGCAGGCTCCTATAGGTTCCGAAGGTTTAACCGTTCTTCCATTTGGAAATGGTGCCGAGCGCGTGCTGGAAGACAAGAATATAAACAGTTCGCTCTTCGGATTGAATTTCAATCGTCACTCACAGTCACACGTATTTCGTGCTGCACAGGAAGGAATTGTATTCGCACTGAACTATGGTTTTGATGTATTGCAGGGAATGGGATTAAAGACCAACGTGATCCGTGCCGGTAACGCGAATATGTTTTTGAGTCCGCTGTTCCGGGAAGCGTTTGTCAATACAATCGGAGCACGTCTTGAATTATATGATACCGATGGATCGAAAGGTGCTGCACTGGGTGCTGGCGTTGGTGCCGGTATATATGGTTCATTCGAAGAAGCGTTCAAGGGATTGAACATTATTAAATCAGAAGATCCGGATCCATCGAAAGCTGCCGCGTATCGCGAGGCTTATAGCAGATGGTTGAAATTGTTGGAGGGGCAGCTTTAAAATTCATAACTTTCAATATGAATTTGAAACCGGAAATAGAATTGATCAAGCAACAGTTGGACGAAGTGGAGGACGAAAAACTGCTGCAAATTATTCGAGAGTTACTGGCGTACGGAAAAGCAAAGTCAAAGACATTGAAGCCGTTTACAAAGGAGGAGTATTTTCAACGTAACGAAGAATCCATGAAAGCCATTGAACAAGGAAATCTGATTGCGCAAGAAGATGCAGTGAAATACTTCAAAAGAAAGAAGAAGAAGTGATTAAGGTTTCTTGGACACCGTTTGCTTTGCGATGCCTGGATGAAATTCATGATTATGTTCTAAATGAATCGAAATCAGAAAGCATAGCAGATCGACTCATTGATAGAATTTTTAAAAGGACGTCACAACTCAGCGATTTCCTGAGTCTGGTCAGGTGGAGGTTTTCTTGAAAGAACGCAGTCGGAGTCGGTATCTGGTAGAGGGGTTTTATAAAATAGTATATGTATATAGAACTGAAAAATCAGAAGTAATCATAACAGATATATTTCATACAAGTCAGGATCCAATTAAATTAAACAAATGAAACTAACACTCGGAGACAAGGAATACTTCAAAGGCATTGGCCAGGTGAAGTATGAAGGTAAAGAATCAGACAACCCGCTGGCATTTAAATTCTACGATGCCAAACAGAAAGTAGGCAAGAAGACAATGGAAGAGCATTTCCGTTTTGCTATAGCTTACTGGCATACGTTCTGCGGAACGGGCGGTGATCCGTTCGGTCCTGGTACTAAAAATTTCGCATGGAATGAAGGTGACGATGCTATGCAGCGTGCATATAATAAAATGGATGCAGCGTTTGAATTCATTACAAAAATTGGTGCTCCGTTCTATTGCTTTCACGACTTCGATTTAGTGGAAGAAGGTGCTACGCTGAAAGAATCAGAAGATCGCATTCAGAAGATTACAGATTATGCCAAGAAGAAACAGAAATCTTCTGGTGTAAAACTACTGTGGGGAACTGCGAACCTGTTCTCAAACCCACGCTATATGAATGGTGCTGCTACAAATCCTGACTTCAATGTAGTTTGCTACGCTGCTACGCAGGTGAAGAATGCGCTTGACGCAACAATCGAACTGGGCGGATCTAACTATGTATTCTGGGGTGGTCGCGAAGGCTATATGTCACTGTTGAATACAGACATGAAACGTGAGATCGAAAACCTCGCGCGCTTCCTGCATGCTGCTAAAGATTACGCGCGTGCTCAAGGCTTCAAAGGTACGTTCCTCATTGAGCCTAAGCCGATGGAACCTTCCAAGCATCAGTACGATTTCGACTCTGCTACCTGTATAGCGTTCCTTCGTGAATTTGGTTTGATGGATGATTTCAAACTGAACATTGAAGTGAACCACGCTACGCTGGCACAACATACATTTGATCACGAATTGCAAGTTGCTGCCAACGCAGGTGTACTCGGTAGTATCGATGCAAACCGCGGTGACTACCAGAACGGTTGGGATACCGATCAGTTCCCGAACAACTTGTATGAACTGACTGAAGCGATGCTGGTAATTTTACAAGCCGGTGGTTTCAAGAATGGCGGTGTAAACTTCGATGCGAAGACCAGAAGAAATTCAACAGACCTCGTAGATATATTCTATGCACACATTGGTGGTATGGATGCTTTCGCACGTGCTCTGTTAACAGCACAAGCTATATTGGATGACGGTACCTATAACAAACTGCGCAAAGAGCGCTATGCATCATTCGAATCAGGTAAAGGAAAACAATTCACGCAAGGTAAAGTAGGTCTTGAAGAACTGGTTAACCTCGCTCGCAAAAATGGTGAGCCTGCACAAATCAGCGGCAAACAAGAATACTATGAGAACCTGCTGAGCAAGTTTATCTAGTAGTTACTGATTGATATTTCTCTCCCGCAGAAGACGCAGGTTTTCGCAGATATAAATACATTTTATTTTCTGCGTATATCGGTGAAATCTGCGGGAGATTTTTTTTATGATTCAACCGAAAGATTTTACTATCTTGGTTTGTATAACGGACATGCTATGAGGACTTTGATAGTATTCGTACTGGCATTTGTTTCGATAGAGGCCACTGCTCAGATTAATCCGTCACGGGCTGGTAATTCGTTACTGGGATTTTTTCGTGTGAAGAAAACTTCTGAGCCGTTTGACTTTCGTTCTACACGACATACTCCTATACTCAGCTCAGCTGATTCGTACGCACCCGGCCGTTATTGGCAGACGTCAACGTATACCACGTACTCCGAGAATGGAAGGATCCGCACGACACATATCTTCGATGCTACCGGACAACTTCGCGAATCAAGACCATCCGTAAGTCTGCGCAAGACTGGTGCGTTATCGTTGCTGCGTGTACAGTTTTCCTTCCAGCGACAGCCTACGCTTTTTACCTATACCATTCGGTGACCTTTTTGGGCTGCTGGCTTCGGGTTGCAAGCTTCAGGATAAACAGCCGTTGACGGGTAGGCAAGGCGTTGTGCATCATCGTGTGATTTTTTCTTTGGGCCCTTTGCGTCTGCTTAGCGTTCTCTGTGCAATGGATTTACTAATTCGGCTTTTGCATGAGATTAACAATCTGCTCAACCCAGTCCGCATTTTCATCAAGGTTAACATCCGGATTTATACCCGAGTCTTCATATAGCAGATGTTCGTCTTTTCCTTTCATATCCGTTATATAAATCGAGAATTGTTTACTGGGTAATATTTCCCTTCGACCGTAATTACTTCCGTACGTCAACATTCCTTTTGTTGGTTGACCGGCAGTAACGGTGTTCGGTAATTTTTTCAATTGCAACACAAGGATCTCCGCCCGGCTTAACGTTTCGTTGTTCATTAAGATATATAGGTGTCCGGTTCTGGTATATTTTTTCAGCAGGTTGAAAAATTTTTGGCTTTCTTTTTCTGCACCACCTTCGTTGTTTCGAAGATCAACAATAAGGTACGGAGCCATTAACGAATCTTTAACAGCCGTATAGAAATCTGCGGACTGCTTTGATGTAGTATTGTCGGCCTGAAAAGATCGGATGCGTAAATATTGTACACGATCATTGACATTTTTCAACTGGAATTTAGCAGCATCCTGCGGCAGATTTACATAGGTATTCGATCGAAGCTCTTTGGAGTAAATGCCTTGAGAGTACGAACCATAGAAGTATGAATTCACCAGCGATTTATACCTGTATTTTTCATTAGGCTGAAGCATAAAACCTTTTGTCAGGGGATGGGCATAAATAGCTTTATAAAAATTCGGCCCCTGTTTATAGAGGTGAATCGCGATATGTCCCTTTTCCCAGAGAGGAGTCTGCGAGTCAAGTACCACGCCTATATATTCACCGTCTGCGATTTTAAAAAGCCCTACTGAATAGAATTTTTCATAGTGATAAATTCCCTCAATGGAGTCGCCAGACTTTAGGACTAGTGCTGTCTTCAGTGAGTCAATGTTAACGTTAAGTCTGGGATAGTTTGCAAACTCTTTTGTCCTGATAAACTTCTCGATGTCTTCCTGGTTTCTGAAATTATAGTTTGCAATCTGATAGAACGACAAGTGGTTGTCGCGCAACGGAAAGAAGAGCTGTGCTAAATTATAGAAGTATCTGTAATCATCCACGTTACTTACTGTGTCGGATGCAAGCCGGTTGTATAACGCATTGTACGAATCCAGTTTATTGCCTTTGATCTGTGCTTTGTAAGATGGCGTGCTTTGCAATATAGCTCGGAGCGAAGCGAGGTCTTGCTGGTATGATGTGCTGGATTGAGCGTTTAGAGTTACTGCATAAAGAAATACCGTGAGCGTTAAAAATAGTCTCATGAGTGAAGTGGGTTTCGGGTTGCTCCGGAATGTAACAAAAAATCTGCCAGTGATTTTTCGTTTTTGCATTTCAACGGGAAGTAAAGTCAAAAGACTTCGTTTCCGGCCAGTGGTGTTTCGCATGTCACCGCGTTAAAGTACCTTTGAATAAACTCATCGTATGAAACACCTGCTTTGCTTCTTCATTGTTCTTGTTCCGTTTTTTACACAGGCACAAGGCAACACCGCGTATGGTAATTTTAAACTGGTAGATCAGGAGATCATCTACCAAAAGATCTTCGTACAGGATTCTGTAACCGTGAAAAAAGTAGCGGAGTTCTATAAAACGCTTCCCTATATTTCAAACCTGCAGACCGGTGCCGATGAAGTAACATTCGATCTGAACGACCTCGTGGTCGACTATAAGAAATTTCAATTCACGCAGGTGGCAACACCTTCCATTATTCAAACCGGAAAATATAGCGGTAAAGTTGTAATCGGAGTGAAGGATGGTAAATATCGTATTACAGTACACACCATCATGTTAACCGGTAACATTGGTTACAAGAACATCACCGAGAAAGACAACCTCACGAGCTACGCAGCAAAAAACAACGGGACGATCCTCAATCCCGAATGGTGCAAGCCCAACACTTTAGGACTTCTCGATAAAGCGTTCACCGACAAACTCCAATACATCCCACAGGAAAAGAAGATCGCGAAAGACGACTGGTAGTAGAATTAGCTGCAAGCCATGAGCTTTGAGCTGCGAGAGGAGAAAGCTGCTGGCTTCTGAAAAGTAGCTCACTTCTTGATTGAGAAGTAATGTGTTCGTTCTGTCAAAGAAATTGAATATATACCGCTAACGTCCAGAGGCTGGAAGCTAGCAACTAGTAGCTAGTTAAGTTATCCAATGCAGCGTCTTCTCCTTCACAGGGTTTTCAAACGGGGTGTTGTTTTGCTGCGACAGGTCCCATTGGCGTTTTAGTTCGTGGTACCAGCGGGCTTGAGCATCGGGTTCGCCCAGTAGCATGAGCGTTGGTTTTGTCTCAAGACCTTTCTTCAGCTTTCTAAATATACCCAGGTCCTGGTGGATGAACTGTTTGCCGAGGTGACGCAGTGGCCACCATATATACTTGATGAAATCGAACGATGCGTAGAATATATGATTGAGCTCGGTTTCATTTTCGTTGATAGGAGTGAGGCAGGTAATGGAGACGATCTCATGTTTACCAACGCGTATGTGTTCAAAGCGATTTCCCGGGAGCTGGAAGTTTATCTCTGTAGAAGTTTCTCCTTTCAAAATAGAATATCCTTTCGAGTTGGATGAAGGTTTATGGCGCGCCATCTTGAAGCCGAGATCAACCGGAACAAAATGTTTTTCTTTCAGCTTGAGTTTCTTGGCCGAACGCCAGTACCACGACTGATGTACAAACGTAACGTGTGCCGGATCAATCAACCCGATAACAGACTGATCTATATCTGCCGGCATTGTTACCTTCTCAACAAATCTGAATTTTTTGTCAGTCGGTATCAATAAGTCAGGTACACGTTCTTCCGCGCCCTTCAGTTGTGTCTTGTTGAAAGGTATATATATCCAGATGGTACCGTTGATATCTTTACAGGGATAGCGAAAGACTTTGATCTTCGAGCAGTCAAATTTTTCATCGGCTAACGCGGGGATCTTAGTGCAGACGCCTTCGTTGTTAAACTTCCAGCCGTGATAGCAACATTGTATTTCCTTGCCATCGTACCAGCCTTCCGACAACGGAACTCCGCGGTGTGGACAATTATCTTTCAGTGCGAAGGGCTTATTATTCTCATCGCGACCAAAAACGATGCGCTCACCTAAAATCTCCTTTGCTACAAGCTTGCCGGGTTTCAGGTATGAACCGTGCATGGCGAAATACCAGAGGTTGCGTAAAAAGAGAGATTCAGTCATTTCGGGGCTGGGTAATCAACAAAAATAGCGATTTCACTCGTAAGCGTACAGAAATAAGCAAAGGTCAAAAAATTAAAAAATTGTAACCGCCAAGTAACAACGCAATCGTTTCCGGTAATTTTATTTGTTTACTTTTCGCACTGATAATATTTTATTGCAGTAAATATCAAACGAATGAAATGTCCATCTGCTTATCAAGTGCTAATTCCTGGCAGTCACGATGGTTTCTTCATAAATCCTTAAAACTTAACCAATTATAAAACACACATGAAAAGAAAATTGCGCATGGGTATGGTTGGAGGTGGTTTAACCTCTTTTATTGGACCTGTACACCGGAAAGCTGCCGGCATTGATGGAGAAATTGAATTAGTATGCGGGGCCTTCAGTGTAATTCCTGGCGAGTCAAAAGCAACGGGCGAAGCGTTGTACCTCAATCCGAACCGCGTGTACGAAACGTACCAGGAGATGTTTGAGAAAGAATCAAAACTCCCTGCCAGCGAGCGTATGGATTTTGTTTCCGTAGTAACGCCAAACCACGTCCACTTTGGTCCATCGAAGATGGCACTTGAAAGTGGTTTCCATGTGATTGTTGAGAAGCCGATTGCATTCTCGCTTGAAGAAGCGAAGACCTTGAAGAAGGTTGTTGAAAAATCTGGTTTGATCTTAGGACTTACGCATACCTATACCGGTTATCCACTGGTAAAGGAAGCTCGTAACATGGTTGCTGCCGGTAAACTTGGTGCTATCAGAAAAGTATATGTTGAATATCCACAAGGATGGTTGTCAACGTTGCTAGAGAAATCTGGTAACGCACAGGCTTCCTGGAGAACGGATCCAAAGCAATCCGGTATGGGTGGTGCTATTGGTGATATCGGTACGCACGCTGCGAATCTCGCAGAGTATATTACCGGACTGAAAATTACCGAAGTATGTGCTATGCTTAATACCGTAGTAAAAGGCCGTCACCTGGACGATGATAGCTCTATGTTACTTCGTTTTGAAAACGGTGCATCCGGTATATTAATGGCAACACAAGTTGCAGCTGGTGAAGAGAACAACCTGAACATCCGTATCTATGGTGAGAAAGGTGGTATCGAGTGGAGACAGATGGAGCCGAATACACTCGTAGTAAAATGGTTGGGTAAACCGATGGAGATCGTGCGTGCAGGACAAGGCTATTTGTCAGACGATGCGAAAGCATTTACACGTACACCTGCTGGTCACCCGGAAGGATACCTCGAAGCATTTGCGAATATATACCGCGCGTTCACCAAAGCTGTACGCGAATACAAACCCGGCAAGAAAATCAACTATGCTAAATATGATTTCCCGGATGTAGAAGATGGCGTACGCGGCATGAACTTCGTACAAACCGTAGTGAAGTCAGCGAACTCCAGCAAGAAGTGGACACCGCTTAAATAGCTTCTAGCCTCTAGCTACTAGCTGCTAGACGATTGTTGCTATAGCTATAAGTATCTTAATAGATACGAACGCTGCTAACGGATCAAACAGCTAGCAGCTTGTAGCCGGCAGCCAGGAGCAAAAACTCGTTGCAGTGTAGTAGCTAAAGCTGTAAATATCTTAATAGCTGCGAATGCTGCTGACTGATCAAACAGCTGGCAGCTCGTAGCTTGAAGCTAGCAGCTTAAAAAAACGCAAAGCGTATATTTTAAAAAAGCATTGAAAGGAAATGAAAACAATAAAAGGTCCTGCGATTTTTCTGGCGCAGTTCATGGGCGATGAGCCGCCCTTTGATAATCTGAAGACTATATGTAAGTGGGCTGCTTCATTGGGATATGTAGGTGTACAGATTCCTACATGGGATGCACGTTGCATTGATCTTAAGAAAGCTGCCGAGAGTAAAGATTATTGTGATGAGTGGAAAGGTATAATTGAATCGTGCGGTCTGCAGGTAACAGAATTGTCAACGCACTTGCAAGGACAACTGGTAGCAGTACACAGCGCTTACGATGAACTCTTTGATGGCTTTGCGCCGAAAGAACTTCGTGGTAATCCGAAAGAGCGTACGGAGTGGGCAATCGAGCAATTGAAATATGCAGCAAAGGCGAGTCAGAATTTAGGACTGAAAGCACACGCTACATTTTCAGGAGCGTTGATGTGGCATACGGTATATCCTTGGCCACAGCGTCCGGCGGGATTGGTTGAAGATGGTTTTGCTGCATTGGCAAAACGTTGGTTGCCGATCCTCAACGCATTTGATAAAGCGGGTGTAGATGTTTGCTATGAGATACATCCAGGTGAAGATCTGCATGACGGTATAACATTCGAACGTTTCTGGGAAGCGACTGGTAAACACGAGCGTTGCAATCTGCTCTACGATCCGAGTCACTTTGTATTGCAGCAACTCGATTACCTTCAATATATAGATTTCTATCACGACTTCATCAAGATGTTCCATGTGAAGGATGCCGAGTTCAATCCGACCGGAAAGAGCGGAGTATACGGAGGCTACCAGGATTGGATCAACCGTCCGGGAAGATTCCGTTCACTTGGCGATGGACAGGTAGATTTTAAATCGATCTTCAGTAAACTTACTCAGTATGGTTACGAAGGCTGGGCGGTGCTCGAGTGGGAGTGCTGCATGAAGCATCCGGAGCAAGGTGCGGCCGAAGGTGCTCCATTTATCAAGAGCCACATTATTCGCGCAACAGACAAAACGTTTGATGATTTTGCATCAACCGGTAAAGATCAGAAACTCAACAAGAGAATCTTAGGAATATAGAACCCAATACAAATCAATAAACACAGAACACAGAACATGAAAAAACTATTTGTACTCATTGCCTTGGTTGGAATGGCCGGCTTTTCGCTAACCTCGTGCGGATCGAAGAAAGAAGAGAAGAAAGAAGAGGCAGATGCTTACAGTGATTATGAAACGGCAGAACCTAAAGCTGCATCGCCAGACGACCAGATCGCTCAAGGTCAGGCTCTCGTAGATGCGAGCGATTGTAAAACTTGTCACCACCCGACTAACAAAATTGTTGGTCCTTCTCATACCGATGTAGCGAAGAAGTATGAATTCACAAAGGCAAACGTAACCATGCTGGCCGGCAAGATCATCAATGGCGGAAGCGGTAACTGGGGCGAGATCCCAATGTCACCACACGCAGATATATCACAAGCCGATGCTGAAAAGATGGCGATGTATGTGCTTTCACTGGATGGTGAAAAACCAAAAGACTAATGTAAACTGCGGGTGAAGGTATATATATACTTTCGCCCGGCTGTTTTCATAATAACTACACCCAATCAATTAACCCAAACCGAAATGTCCCATCTTCTTAACCGTTGTATGGGCATTTCTTTTCATCCACCTAAACCCAACGCCGATGAAACGTTTCTGGACGCTCGTAATTGCACTTATGATGGTATCATCTTTCAACAGTTTTTCTCAGAACAAGTTAACACCTGCAGAAGAGAAAGCAGGATGGAAACTTCTGTTTGATGGAACCTCAACAAAAGGCTGGCACGTTTTCAACAACAAATCCAATGGTGCAGCCTGGAAAGTATCAGACGGAGAATTATACCTCGACAGCTCTGAGAAAGAGGGAAGAGGCGATATAATTACCGATAGCGAATATGAAAATTATGAACTTACACTGGAGTGGAAAGTAAGCGAGTGTGCCAACAGCGGTATACTTTTCAACGTAGTGGAAGATGCTAAATATAATGCCGTATACCTGACGGGACCAGAAATGCAGGTATTGGACAACTCCTGCCACCCGGATGCTAAAATACACAAGCACCGCGCGGGCGATCTGTATGATCTGATTCCATGCGCAAAAGAAACTGTTAAGCCGGCCGGAGAGTGGAACGTTGCTAAAATTGTTTCCAAGAACAGCCACTATGAATTCTGGTTGAACGGAACAAAAGTAGTGAGCTTCACCATGCACGATGCTGCATGGGACGAAATGGTAAAGAACAGTAAGTTCAAAACCATGCCTGATTTCGGCAAAGCTAAAAAAGGACATATAGCCCTGCAGGATCACGGTGATAAAGTTTCCTTCAGAAATATCAAAATCCGCGTATTGAAATAACAACAACAAATGCCTGAGGATATACATCTTCAGGCATTTTTAATTCCTACCTGTTATGAAACAATCTTATATAGCAATCGCGGTATTGTTCTGTTTATTGCTGGCGTGTAAGCAAGACAGATCGCGCGGACGTGTACTCGTTTTTTCCAAAACCAACGGCTTTCGTCACGAATCGATCAGTACCGGTAAAGTAAAACTGATCGAGCTCGGTGCCAAGAATGATTTTGATGTAGATACAACCGAAGATGCCAGCGTTTTCACAGAAGAAAATCTGAAGAAATATAGCGCAGTCATCTTTCTCAATACAACCAACAACGTATTAGACCTTCAACAGCAAAGTCACTTCAAGCGGTATATACAGGCTGGTGGTGGTTTTGTAGGTATACATGCTGCCGCTGATACGGAATATGAGTGGCCGTGGTATGGCAGATTAGTAGGTGCATATTTCAAGAGTCACCCGCATATACAGGATGCTACATTGAAGAAAGTAAAACCGTTCGGGCCAAATACATTACCCGACAGATGGACACGCAATGACGAATGGTATAACTACAAGAATATATCAGATGAGATCAATGTGATTTATAACCTCGATGAGACTTCTTACCAGGGCGGACAAAACGGAGCCGAGCATCCGATAGCATGGTATCATGAGTTCGATGGCGGCCGTTCATTCTATACCGGTATGGGTCACACACACGAGAGTTATTCCGACTCGCTCTATATGCAGCACGTGTTGCAGGGTATACAGTACGCGATGGGAGAGAAGGACCTCGATTACAAGAAAGCTACCGCGAAAGTTGCTCCTGAAGACAATCGCTTTACAAAAACGGTTCTTGATTTCAACCTTAACGAACCAACGGAAATGGTAGTGCTCAACGATGGCCGTATCATTTTTGTTGAACGCAAGGGCGATGTGAAACTATACGATCCGAAAGATGGAAAAGTAAACGTAGTAAACACGCTCAATATAGGCACCAAGTTCGAAGACGGAGTGTTGGGTATAGCTGCCGATCCGGACTTCGATAAGAATCATTGGCTATATATATACTATGCGCATGCTGAGAAATCGGCTAACATCCTGTCGCGATTTACGTTTACCGATAAAGTGGACATGACTTCCGAGAAAGTAATCCTGGAAGTACCCACTCAACGCGAGACCTGCTGCCACACCGGAGGATCATTAACGTTTGACTCAAAAGGAAATCTCTTCTTATCTACCGGTGATAACACATCGCCTTTTGAATCAAAAGGATTTAGTCCGTCTGACGAGCGTGCAGGACGCAGTCCGTTTGATGCGCAGAAGTCATCATCCAATACCAACGACCTCCGCGGAAAGATACTACGCATTCATCCTGAACCCGATGGTACCTATACTATACCGGAAGGAAACCTGTTTGCTAAAGGTGAGCCCGGTACACGCCCTGAAATATATGTGATGGGTTGTCGCAATCCTTATCGTATCTCAGTCGATCAAAAGACCGGTACATTGTTCTGGGGCGAGGTTGGTCCCGATGCAGGCGAATCAGATTCGCTTCGCGGTCCGCGTGGTCATGACGAAGTAAATATGGCAACCAAGCCTGGTAACTATGGCTGGCCGTATTTTGTAGGGAAGAACTTTGCCTATAGAAAACATGACTTTGCAACAGCGAAAAGCAGTAATGCATGGGATCCTGCTAGACCGCTCAATGAATCGCCAAACAATACCGGTAAGAAAGAATTACCGCCAGCGCAGCCAGCGTTGATATACTATCCTTACGCAAAGTCAGAAGAGTTCCCGATGCTGAAGGAAGGCGGACGTAACGCTATGGCCGGCCCGATATACTATAGCGATCAGTATAAAGGTAAAGATGCAGCCTTCCCGGATTACTTCGATGGTAAACTGATTGCTTACGATTGGATGCGTAACGTGATATTTTTAGTGAGCCTTGATTCGGCAGGCAAGATCATGGATATGGAACCGTTCATGGCCAATACTACATTCAATAACATTATTGATATGGCATTCGGTCCGGATGGTAAACTATATATGATCGAGTATGGTACCAAGTGGTTTGCACAGAACCTCGATGCACGTTTGGTTCGCATCGATTACAACGGAGGCAACCGTACACCGGTAGCAAAGCTCGCGGTTGATAAACCTTCCGGTGCTGTACCGCTGGCCGTTAAATTCTCTGCGAAGGGAAGTATGGATTATGATACCGGTGACAGCCTGAGCTATATGCTGGAAGTAGCCGGCAAGACCTATAACTCTAACAACGGCAACTTCGATGTAACGCTGGATAAACCCGGAGTATATAATGCGAAGTTGAAAGTTACCGATGACAAAGGTAACAGCGCCAATGCCGTTACGCAGGTAACTGCGGGTAACGAACCTGCGGTGATCAAAGCATCCATCACGGAAGGAAATAAAACGTTCTTCTTCCCGAACACAAAACTGAAATATAGTGTTGAAGTTACCGACAAGGAAGATGGCTCTACCGCTGACGGCAAGATTGTTGCCGAGGCTGTTACAATCTCCTTCGACTATGTAAAAGGTTTTGATATGACGAAAGTGGCGCAAGGTCACCAGATGCCAACGGCAGAATTACCGGGTAAAGCATTGATCGCGAAGAGCGATTGTAAATCCTGTCACATTATAGATCAGCGTTCAGCCGGACCAAGCTATAAAGACGTTGCTGCGAAGTATAAAACACAAACCGGTGCTATAGATTACCTCGCTGCCAAAATTATTAAAGGTGGCTCGGGCGTGTGGGGCACTACGGAAATGGCAGCTCACCCGCAGATCAGTGTGGAGGACGCTAAGGAAATGGTAAACTATATATTGTCTTTGGGTGATGAGAAAGCCGCGAAGAAACTTCCGTTGAACGGTACAGTTACTACCGGTAACGAAACACAAGGTGCATACCTGCTTACCGTTTCCTACTATGATAAAGGTGCAGCTCCCGTTCCTTCCATTGGTACAAATGCCACGGTAGTACTGCGCAGCCCGATGCTGAAGGCGAATGAGGCAACTGATTTGAATATAGTGCGTGTGCTCAATTTTGGTGATAACATTGCCCTTGAAAATGTAAAGCACACAGCACACGCCAAATTTGCTGAACTTGATCTCACCGGAGTTAAAAAAGCAAAACTCTTTCCATACCTTGGAGACGACCAGGTAGGTGGTGAAGTTGAAATACACCTGGATAAACCCGATGGAAAATTACTAGGTAAAGCAAAAGTAGCCGGTAAAGGACTCGTGCCTCAAACCATTAGTCTTGAAACATCCACCGGATATCACGATTTGTACATCGTCTTTAAAAATGAAGGTGCAGGAAACAAATCTTTGTTTTATTTTGGTGGTATAGAATTGTTAAACAAATAGGAGCCCATTAATAAACCTACAACCATGAAAAGAAGAGAGTTTGTACAAACAGCATCGTTCGCGGCAGCGGGCCTTCTTTCGCTTCCTACCTTTTTGGCAGCAGGCAAAGTAAAGGCAGCATCAAGCCTCGGACTGCAATTGTATACATTGCGCGACACCATACCCAACGATCCGAAAGGTGTATTGCAGAAAGTTGCCAGCTTCGGCTATAAAGAACTGGAAACCTACGGCTATAACAACGGCAAGATTTTCGGAATGGAGTTCGCAGAGTTCGGTAAATATGTGAAGAGCCTCGGTATGAAAGTAACGAGCGGTCACTATGGCTGGGACATTGTACGCGGTAACTGGGAGAAAGCCGTTACTGATGCAAAGTCTATCGGTCAGTCATTTATGATTGTACCCTGGATCGCACAGGAAGAACGCGGCTCGATCGAGAGCTTCAAGAAACTTTGTGGAGAGTTGAACAAAGCCGGTGAGATCTGTAACAAGCATGGTATACGCCTCGGCTATCACAACCACGCCTTTGAGTTCGAACAGGTTGACGGACAGATACCATACGATGTTATGCTGGCCGAACTTGATCCGAAGAAAGTAGGCATGGAGATGGATATCTTCTGGGTAGTAAATGCTGGTCTTGATCCGATCAAATACTTCGAGAAACATCCGGGTCGCTTTGAGCAGTGGCACGTAAAAGATATGAGCAAAGAAGATCGTAACCGGAATGCCGATGTAGGTACGGGTACAATTGACTGGAAAGCAATCTTCGCCAAAGCAAAACAATCCGGTATGAAGCACTACTATGTAGAGCAGGAGTCATATCCCGGAGCACCAATCGACAGCGTAGGTGCAAGCGCGAAGTACCTGAAAACCATACTATAATTTTTCTGTACTTTTCAGATAAGAAAGATGTCGGGTGTAATTACCCGACATTTTTGTTTTATACCGATAGCTATTTTACTTTGACGCCACGTTTCACTTTAACGATACACTATGCGTGTTGTCAATTTTATTCTGGCCATCATGTTTCTGGGCTTTGCCTTTTTACAGCTCAATGATCCTGATCCTGCGCTCTGGATTTTGATCTACGGAGTAATGGCTGTGTTCTGCATTACCGCCATGTTCGAAGTTTACGCACGCAAGGCCATGCTCGCAGTACTTATCATATATGGTATCTATAGCTTGTTCTATATACCGGGTGTAATGGAATGGCTGCGGCAGGAAGACCGATCCGCTCTGTTCGATGATGTGGCAAAAATGGAACACCTCTACATCGAAGAGTCGCGCGAATTCCTCGGCCTCCTTATCTGTATCGCTATGCTGGCCTTTTACCTGTATCGCTCGCGTAAGCACAGCAAGTAAACAAAGCATGTCACGCGTGGCTTCTCCTATAGCTCTATAGGCGATAACAATAGCGTAAACCTGCTGTGAATCACATCCATACACAAAGTAAACACAACCTTAAACTCAATTTTGTCCACATGATCAATTAACGCAAATCTTCTGCTAATCCTTTTCAATTTATTATCTTCATGTCTTTATGAGAAGAATTTTTGTGTTCCTTTTTACAGTCGGCCTGCTGGCATGCTGTTCTAGATCAAAAGAGAAAATTCCACCAGTAATGCCTATGGAAAAGTCTTCAGGGAAGGTTGTCATATACCAGTTAATGACACGCCTTTTTGGAAATAAGAATACAACGAACAAACCCTATGGCACCATAGCTGAAAATGGTGTGGGCAAGTTCAACGATATCAATCCCGCGGCACTGCGGTCAATTAAAGCAATGGGTATAACACACGTGTGGTATACCGGTGTTATTGAACATGCCGTACTCACAGACTATACGAAGTTTGGTATACCGCTAGACGATGCCGATGTAGTGAAAGGTCGTGCAGGTTCACCGTATGCAATTAAAGATTACTACGATGTTAACCCGGATCTCGCGACCGATGTTGCCAGTCGCATGACAGAGTTTGAACACCTGGTAGATCGTACCCATGCCGAAGGTTTAAAAGTAATTATCGACTTTGTACCGAACCATGTAGCACGCTCCTATAAATCGGATAAGAAACCGGCCGGTGTAAAAGACCTCGGGGAAACCGATGATAAAAATGTAGCCTTCAGCGCCAATAATAATTTTTACTATCTACCGGGGCAATCATTCCAGGTACCGGCAGGGTATAAACCGCTTGGTCCAAATACATTCCCGACACTCGATGGTATATATCCGGAGACACCGGCGAAAGTTACCGGTAACGACCAGTTTACGGCAAGCCCCGGGGTAAATGAATGGTTTGAGACCGTGAAACTGAATTACGGTGTGGATATACAGAACGGAAGAAGAACATTCTTTGATCCCGTGCCGGATACATGGGTAAAGATGAAAGATATACTCGTATTCTGGGCGAATAAAAAAGTAGATGGCTTTCGCTGCGATATGGCCGAAATGGTGCCGGTAGAATTCTGGGCCTGGGCTATACCACAGGTAAAGGAAGTGAACAAAGATATAGTCTTCATTGCCGAGATCTATAACCCGGCACAGTATAATAACTATATCAGCAATGGTCAGTTTGATTACCTGTACGACAAAGTGCAGCTATACGACACGTTGCGTTTGCTCGTACGCGGTGAGCGCAGTACGGCGGATATCCACGCTATATATCAGACACAGGAAAATATACACCCGAACATGTTGCACTTCCTGGAGAACCACGATGAGCAGCGCATCGCATCTCCGTTCTTTGCAGGTGATCCGTGGAAGGCTATACCGGCCATGGTGATCAGTGCTACATTAGACAATGGTCCGGTAATGATATACTTTGGCCAGGAAGTAGGAGAGCCCGGTGCTGGTGCTGAAGGTTTTTCCGGTGAAGATGGCCGCACAACGATCTTCGATTACTGGGGGGTGCCTCAACACCAGAAGTGGATGAACGGCGGCAAGTTTGATGGTGACTCATTGTCGATGGAGCAGAAACAACTTCGCTCTTTCTATAGTGATCTGCTGAACCTGTCTTCGAAAAAATCCTGCACTGGCAGATGGCGAGTATGCCGACCTGACGGCTTCCAATATAGCAGCCGGTAACTTTACGGATAAAGTACATGCCTTTATGCGCTTTGCCGGTGAAGAGCGTTTGCTGATACTCACAAGCTTTAACGCGGCACCGCTCCCGGTAAAAGTGCAGGTTCCGAAAGATATATTTACCCGTGCGGGACTTGACCCGGCCGCAAATTATATAGCCCGCGACTTGTTATGGAGAGAGGCAGAAGTTGGTTTCGACCAGAACCTCACGTTTCAATTAACACTGAAGCCGTATAGCTCGTTTATCTTCAAAATAAAATAAGCGATATATATAGTTTCAGGTGTATAAATAAGATAGAACGCTACCCGATTGATAATAAACGTTCATTAAAATTTTAGCCCGATGCAAGAACACAGAGGACAGTCCAGAGTAATGATTGAAAACGTGCAGCCGCAGGTAGACGGAGGGTTGTACCCGGCGAAGCGTACCGTTGGTGAACGGGTAGATGTTACGGCCGATATATTTGGCGATGGTCACGATCACATTCGCGCCCACGTATGGTATAAACGCGATGGCGATGGCGAGTGGAGTATTGTAGAAATGCTGCACGTGATGAACGATTCCTGGAAAGGTTCTTTTCACGTACAGCAAAAAGGTATATATCTCTTTACCGTGGTAGCCTGGGTTGATCATTTCGAAACCTGGTATGATGGCTTCAAAAAGAAAGCTGCCGCGCATGTGGATGTAAAAACAGAGTTGCTCGAAGGCGTTATCATGCTGAAGAAACTCGCGAACGGTACGAACAAAGAGTTGCTGCACGCTGCTCAAAAACTTGATGAGCACTATAACGCAGCCGTGGAGCATGTACTCAGTGAAGAGTTCAAAGAGATCGTACACCATTACCCGCTCATTGAATTTGAGACACTTTTCGATAAGGTATTGCCGATTGTTGTAGAGCATAAAAAAGCAAACTTCTCTACGTGGTATGAGTTGTTCCCGCGGTCAGCATCGCTCGAAGGTAAACACGGAACATTTCAGGATGTAATCAAGTTGTTGCCGCGTGTTGCTTCCATGGGATTTGATGTACTCTATCTTCCGCCTATACATCCTATAGGAAAGGTCAACCGCAAGGGTAAAAACAACAATGTAAAATCAGAGCCGGGCGAGCCGGGATCACCGTGGGCTATCGGCAGTGATGAAGGTGGACACAAATCTATACTCCCTGAGCTAGGCACGCTGGATGATTACAAGCGACTCATCCAGGAAGCAAAAAAATATCACATCGATATAGCGCTTGATCTTGCGTTTCAATGTGCGCCCGATCATCCGTATGTAAAAGAACATCCGCAGTGGTTCAAGCAACGTCCGGATGGGACAATACAATACGCAGAGAATCCTCCGAAGAAATACCAGGATATATACCCTTTCAACTTTGAGACAGACGACTGGATGGCGCTGTGGCAGGAGTTGAAATCCGTAATAACATTCTGGATCGATCAGGGCGTACAAATATTCCGTGTCGATAATCCGCATACCAAGCCTATACCATTCTGGCAATGGGCTATAGCAGAAGTAAATAAACTATACCCGGATATAATCTTCCTGTCAGAAGCTTTTACGCGTCCGCGGATCATGGCTTCATTGGCCAAGATCGGTTTCACACAAGGCTATACATACTTCACCTGGCGTGTTAGCAAAGCCGAGCTGACCGAGTATATGAACGAACTGGTATACGGTCCGTCACGCAATTACTTCCGTCCGAACTTCTGGCCGAATACACCGGATATACTTCCGTGGCATTTGCAGCATCAGGGCGAGAATATATTTATCATTCGCTTTGTATTGGCAGCTACATTATCGTCTAACTACGGCATGTACGGGCCGGTATATGAGTTCTACGACAACACGCCGATGGAAGGCAAGGAAGAATACTATAATTCAGAGAAATACGAAATCAAACAGCACGACTGGAAGCGCACCAATCGCATGACCGACATCATCACGATTGTGAACCGCGCGCGGAAAGAACATGCTGCACTACAATCTACCTGGAACATTCATTTTTGTTTTATCGAGAATCCGAATCTCTTCGCGTATCTCAAAGCTACAGATGATCTGTCCAGTATTATACTCGTTGTGGTAAACCTCGATCAGCATGGCCGGCAGTCTGGCTATGTACAATTACCCAAGCATATTCTGAACATCGGAGATCGTGTCAATGTAAAACTGCATGACCTGATGACCGATGATCACTATACCTGGACACAGGAGTGGAACTATGTGGAGATCGATCCCTATAAAATGCCATTCCATTTGTTCAGACTGGAAGTACACGAATCATATATGTAACGCATGAGTACACCCATCAAATCCGGAGAACCTCTTTGGTTTAAGGACGCAGTCATTTACGAAGTATCGGTTCGCGCATTTTACGATAGCAATGGCGATGGTATAGGAGATTTTCCCGGGTTGATCCAGAAGCTGGACTATCTCGAAGATCTTGGTATCAATACTTTGTGGCTATTGCCATTCTATCCATCACCATTAAAAGATGATGGCTTTGATGTAACCGATCATACCGATGTCCATCCGGATTATGGTACACTATCAGACTTCAAGCAGTTTCTGAAAGAGGCACATCGCAGAGGTATACGCGTTATCATTGAGCTCATTCTCAATCATACTTCCGATCAGCATCCGTGGTTCAAGCGCTCGCGCAAAGCAAAAGCAGGATCACGCTATCGCGATCTCTATGTGTGGAGTGATACAACCGATCGCTATAAAGAAGCACGTGTCATGTTCTCCGATGCCGAAGCATCCAACTGGACATGGGACACCGAAGCACGCGCGTACTACTGGCATCGTTTCTATCGCCATCAACCGGAGCTGAACTTCGAGAATGCCGAAGTGCAAATGGAGATGATCAAGGTAGTCGACTTCTGGATGAAGTTAGGTGTAGATGGATTTCGTCTCGGCTCCGTTGCATTTCTCTTCGAAGAAGAAGGCACGAGCTGCGAGAATCTTCCGCAGACACACGTGTTCCTCAAGAAACTTCGTGCGCATATTGATAAGCACTATAAAGATAAAGTACTCATTGCCGAAGCGAACCTCTGGCCTGAAGATGCAGCTACATATTTCGGTGGAGGCGAAGAGTGTCATATGAACTTTAACTTTCCGCTGATGCCGCGCATGTTCCTCGCGTTACGCACAGAAGATAGTTATCCGATTGTTGATATAATTGAACAGACACCCGTAACGCCTCCGAACTGTCAGTGGGTAGTATTTCTCCGTAACCACGATGAACTCGGTTTGGAAATGGTAACGGAGGAAGAAAAAGATTACCTGCTGAAAGCGTATGCGAGCGATCCGAACTCCAAAGTAAATACCGGCATCCGCAGACGTCTCGCTCCGATGCTGAACAACGATCGCAGAAAGATCGAGCTATTATATACTATATTATTTTCGTTGCCGGGTACACCGGTTATATACTATGGCGATGAAATCGGTATGGGCGATAATATATACCTGGGCGATCGCTTTGGTGTACGCACACCGATGCAGTGGAACATGAACCTCAACGCAGGTTTCTCCACCGCGAACCCTCAGCGGTTATTCCTGCCGATCATTACCGACCCGGTATACCGATATGAATCGGTGAACGTGGCCACTGAAGAAGAAAATCCTTCTTCACTCTTGTGGTGGTTAAAGCACGTAATGGCTATGCGCAAACGCCTCAACATCTTCGGACGAGGCACGATGAAATTCATTGAAAGTAACAACGCCAAAGTGCTGGCCTTTGCGCGCACCGATGAGAAACAGCAGATCATTGTTGTGGCAAACCTTTCACAATTTTCGCAGGCCGCTATATTAAACCTGGCCGAGTTCAGAGATTGTGATATGACGGAAGCATTCAGTCAGAATCGCTTCATGAATGTAGGCGATGGCGACTACCCGATCACCATTGGTCCGTATGGATACTTCTGGTTCCAGGCGGATACACCGGAGAAAAAAGAGAAAGCCGATGCGAGCGGAGAGCTGCCGCTGATCCGCACGGATATATCGTGGGAACGTTTACTCGATAACTACAACGAGGTACGTAACCTGGAACGAAAAATTCTGCCACCGTTCATGCGCAAGTGCCGGTGGTTTGGCGGTAAGGCGAAAGTGATCAGCAAGATCTCCATTCACAAAACGATACCGGTAAAGGTGGAAGGGGATACGCACTATCTCACCATCATCGAAGTACATTATGTACAACGTTTGCCAGAACTATATTTCCTGCCGCTCACCTTTGTGCCGTCTGATAATATACTCGAGCGCGTGGAGTATACCGTGCAGAGTGTGGTATGCCGTGCAGAGATACAAGGGCGCTCTGGCTTTATCATGGACAGCAGTTATGATAAAGTTTTCCGCGACTTCCTGTTCATGAGTATGGAAAAAGAAGTGCGGTTGAAAGATGACAGCGGAGGCGAACTTGAATTCAACTCGAGTGTATTTGCTAAACTGGGCAAGAACAAAAAAGTAGACTCGAAGATCCTGAAGACGGATCAGAGTAATACCGCGATCATTTACAATGACGAATACTTCTTCAAGTTCTATCGCAAGCTGGAGAAGGAGATCAATCCTGACCTGGAGATCATTCGCTTCCTGTCAGAGCATACTACATTTCAGAACTGCCCTAAATATGCAGGCAGCATTGAGTATCATGATAACGAAGGCAACACCATTGTATTCGGATTGCTGCAGGAGAAAGTAGAGAACCAGGGCGAAGCGTGGGCCATGTCGGTTGATTCAGTCGGGCGTTTCTATGAACGGGTGATGGCGAAAGGTAAAACTGTAAAATTGCCAAAGCTCATCAACCGTTCCGCTATAAAATTTGAAGACTCACCGGAGATTATACAGGAGCTTATTGGACGTGGTTTCTACGAACGCATTGTTCGCTTAGGACAACGTACCGCCGAGATGCATATAGCACTTGCTTCCGATGCATCCAACCCTGCCTTCACTACGGAGAAGTTTACTGCAAACTATCAGCGGTCGATGTATTCATCGCTGCGTAAAATGGTGCGCGATCGCTTCAGTCTGCTGGAGACAACCTTGCCGAAACTCGATCCACAGGTGCAGGAGCTTGCTAAAAAAATACTCGCACTGGAAGATGATATACTTGAGTGCTTCAGCGAAATATACCAGGTAAAGATCACAGCCGTTAAAACACGTATTCATGGCGATTATCATTTGGGACAAGTGCTGTTTACGGGTAAAGATTTTGTGATCATTGATTTCGAGGGGGAACCCGGCCTTGCCTTTAGCGAAAGACGGTTGAAACGCAGTCCGCTAAAAGATGTTGCCGGCATGATGCGTTCCATCCACTACGCGGCTTTCGGAAAGATTTTGCTCAATGAAAATTACCGCGATCGCGACCTGGAATTTCTGGAATCATGGGCAGAACAGTGGCAACACTATATCGGGCGCTATTATTTAGGAGCGTATATGGATCGCATGGGAATGGGCACGGTATTATCAGAAGAACATGATATACTGTTGAGGACGTTTCTACTCGAAAAGGCGATCTATGAACTTGGCTACGAACTGAATGGTCGCCCGGATTGGACAGTGATTCCGCTGCGGGGGATTTACTATCACATGAAGCGATTCCAGGAGGAGAAAGAGGAGCGAAGGGAGACGAGGAAGAAGTGAGGAGCAAGAAGTAAGGAGCAAGAAGTAAGGAGTAAGAAGCAAGAAGTAAGAAGTAAGAAGTAAGAAGTAAGGAGTAAGAAGTAGGAAGTAGGAAGTAAGAATGTGATGGAGACGGGATCGTAGTGAATATAAAATATATAGTTTCAGTGTCGGAGGTGTGATGGGGGGAATGTGATGTGATGGGTTTTGACGTATAGGGCTATATATAACTTTGTGTTTTTATTGGTAATTTTTTAAGCAATCTACTGCACCATGGCAAAGAAAACGAAACAGGCTGAGAGTGAACATGTAATTGATGACGGTCACTTCAGCTTATTTACCGAATTTGATATATACCTGTTCAAGTCAGGTAAACATTACAAGTTGTATGAGAAGATGGGTGCGCACGTGGTCACGCACAATGAAGTGGAGGGCACGTACTTCGCGGTGTGGGCTCCGAATGCACGCGCGGTGTCTGTAATCGGTTACTTCAACCACTGGCGCGATGGTGTTCATAAACTTAGTGCGCGCTGGGATCACTCCGGTGTATGGGAAGGTTTCTTCCCGGATATAAAACATGGCGAGGCCTATAAATACGCTATATATTCCAATACAGGAGACTTTGTAGAAAAGGCTGATCCGTTTGCGGCCTACGCTGAAACTCCGCCTCGTACCGCTTCTATTGTGTGGGAGCCCAAGTATGAATGGAAGGATCAGGAATGGCTGGAACATCGCAGGCAACTCGCGGGTAAACCCAAGCCGTACTCGGTATATGAAGTACACTTTGGTTCGTGGAGGCGCAAGGCGGAAGAAAACAACCGCGCATTGACATACCCGGAAATGGCGCATGAACTTGTTGACTATGTAAAGGACATGGGCTTTACGCACGTGGAGTTTCTCCCGGTAATGGAGCACCCGTTCTATGGCTCATGGGGATATCAGCTCACCGGATACTTCGCGCCAACAAGTCGCTATGGTAGTCCGGAAGATTTCATGTATATGGTGGATTGTTTTCACCGCGCAGGTATAGGTGTTATACTCGACTGGGTGCCTTCACATTTTCCCGGTGATGCACACGGGCTCTATAAATTTGACGGCACGCATCTCTACGAGCATGCTGATCCGCGGAAAGGATTTCACCCCGACTGGAAGAGCTATATATTTAACTATGGTCGTAATGAAGTGCGATCGTTCCTCATCAGCAACGCTGTGTTCTGGCTGGAGCGCTACCACATTGACGGACTTCGTGTAGATGCCGTGGCATCGATGTTATACCTCGACTACTCACGTAAGGATGGCGAGTGGATCGCGAATGAATATGGAGGTAATGAAAACCTCGAAGCCATATCTTTCCTGAAAGAGATGAACGAGGTAGTGTATAAAAATTTCCCCGATGCGGTAACTATTGCTGAGGAATCCACTTCATGGACGGGAGTATCACGGCCAACCTATGTTGGTGGTTTAGGCTTCGGACAGAAATGGATGATGGGATGGATGCATGATACGCTTCACTTTTTCCAAACGGACCCGGTTCACCGGAAGTATCATCACAATGAAATCACCTTCAGTATAATTTACGCTTTCACCGAAAACTTTATGCTGCCACTGTCGCACGATGAAGTGGTGCACGGCAAAGGATCTATACTCGGAAAAATGCCAGGCGATGAATGGCGCAAGTTCGCTAACCTGCGCTTGTTATACGGCTATATGTTCATGCACCCCGGCACCAAGTTGTTGTTCATGGGTGGTGAATTTGGACAATCCTCCGAGTGGGCGCACGAGCGAAGTCTCGACTGGCATTTGTTGCAATACGATGTACACAAAGGTGTGCAGACGCTGATGCGCGACCTCAATGCGTTTTATAAAAGTGAACCCGCTCTTTACCAGCATGCGTTCGACAACAAAGGTTTTCGCTGGATCGACTATGGCGATCGCGACAACAGTGTGATTGCTTTCCAACGTTTGAGTGATCATAAAGAAGACTTGCTCGTAGTAGTGTGCAATTTTACTCCGGAAGTTCGTTATCAATATCGTATAGGCGTGCCTTATCGTGGACAGTGGAAGGAAGTATTCAATTCCGATCTCAAACGGTATAATGGTAGTGATGTAATAAATTCAGGTTTAATACCCACTTCGCCGGTTAAATATCATGGGCATGATTACTCCATTTCATTAACTTTACCACCGCTCGCGATCACGGTTCTGAAGCTCGAACGAGAACTGAACGAGTTTGAGTTGAAAGATATTGGAACGTAGTAGATTATCCGTTAGCTGTTAAACGTTGGTCGCGCGTAAGCCGGAAGAAGTTCTTCCGGTATATATATATACCACACGCACACCCGTATAACGATTAACGGATAACGACTAACGATTTTGGAAAAGTACATTTGTATTCACGGACATTTTTATCAGCCACCCCGTGAAAATGCCTGGCTTGAGGTAATTGAAGTCCAGGATTCAGCGCATCCCTATCATGATTGGAATGAACGCATCTCTGCTGAGTGCTATGGGCCTAATTCGGCTTCGCGTATACTCAACGAGAAAGGCGTAATCAAGAATATAATCAATAATTACTCGCGCATCAGTTTTAACTTCGGTGCTACGCTGCTCTCGTGGATGCAGGTATACGATCGGGAAACATACGATGCCATCATTGAAGCCGATCGCGAAAGTGTAAAGAACTTCGGAGGTCATGGTTCTGCCATGGCGCAGGTATATAATCACATCATTCTTCCGTTAGCGAACAAGCGTGATAAAGAGACACAGATCATCTGGGGTATCCGCGATTTCATTTCGCGCTTCGGACGTTTACCCGAAGGCATGTGGCTTGCCGAGACCGCTGTCGATATAGAATCGCTGGAGCTGCTGGTAAAACATGGAATCAAATTTACCGTGCTCGCACCACGCCAGGCAAAAGCTATACGCAAACTTAGTGATACCAAATGGAGCGATGTTACCACGGAGAGCCTGGATACACGGAGACCCTATACCTGTAAACTACCTTCCGGTAAAAATATAGCACTATATTTTTACGATGGACAGATTGCGCAGGGTGTTGCCTTTGATGGGTTGCTATACGATGGTAAGAAATTCGCTGACCGCTTATTGGATTCCTTCGCTGATCGTGATGAGGCACAACTGGTACACATTGCTACCGATGGCGAAACGTATGGCCACCATCATAAACATGGCGACATGGCATTGGCGTTTTGCCTTGACTATATCGAGCGAAATACCGAATCGTGTCTCACAAATTACGCAGAGTTCCTCGCGAAATTTCCCCCGGTATATGAGGCCATGATTCACGAGAACAGTTCATGGAGTTGTGTGCACGGTGTAGAGCGCTGGCGCGACAACTGCGGCTGTAATTCCGGTGGTAAACCGAACTGGCACCAGCGCTGGCGTAAACCGTTACGCGAATCGTTAGACTGGCTGCGCGATGAACTCGGACTGATCTTTGAACGTGAAGCTTCCAAAGTATTGAAGGATCCCTGGAAAGCACGCGAAGACTATATCAACATCATACTCGAACGCAACGATGATAACATCCGGAAATTTTTGAAAGAACATTGCCTGCGCGATGTCGAGCAGAACCATGTACTCCGCTTGATGGAAGTACAACGTCATGCCATGCTCATGTATACCAGCTGCGGCTGGTTCTTCGATGAGATCTCCGGCATTGAGACAACGCAGATCATGCAGTATGCGTGTCGCGCGATACAGCTCGTAAGCCAGATCAGCGAAACGCATCTCGAAGAAGATTTCCTCAAGCGACTGGAAGAAGCACCGAGCAACGTGCCATCGCTGGAGAACGGAGCGCAGATATACCGCAAGTATGTATTGCCGGCTAAAACCAACCTGCAACGCGTGGGTATGCACTATGCCGTGGCGTCCATTTTTGAAGAAGACCCGGAATCATTCCCGGTATTTAACTATACCACGCAGAACGAGATCTTTATTCGTAAAGAAGCCGGTGAGCAAAAGCTGGTGGTGGGAGTAACGCGTGTACGCTCCAACGTAACCCGTTCACAGAAGAAATTCGCGTTTGCTGTTATATATATGGGACAGCATAATATCATTGGTAATATATCGCTGGATATGGATGCCGATATATTTACCGCGATGCAGGAGCAGGTAGTAAAAGCGTTTGATGAAGGTCGCCTGGGCGATATAATCGGGTTGATGCAAACGTACTTTGGCTCCGAAAAATATACCATCTGGCAATTGTTCCAGGACGAGAAGCGCAAAGTATTCAACCTGATTACCAAGCAGAGTATGAATGACCTGGAAGAATCGCTGCGCAGGATATACAACCGCGACTACCCGCTGGTAAATGCACTCGCCAACAACGATACGCCTATACCAACCGCATACCGCACCACCTTCGAGTATATATTGAATGCCGACCTGGTTCGCTGTTTCCAAACCGACAAGATCAATATACGCCAGGTAGAGCGCATCATGAGTGAACTGTCCAAATGGAAACTCGCTATTGAAGACACCGGCCGTGTAGAGCGACTGGCAGGCGAGAGTATATTTAAGGAACTGAAACGTATTCATGCCGAAGGACAAACCATCAGACGCATTGAACGCCTGAACCGGTTGTTCCCGCTGTTGCGCGATTTCAAGATCAATCCGAACCTGTATAAAACGCAGAACCTGTATTTTGAAATGTCGGTACAACACAAAGAACACAACGGTCATACCGCAGAGTGGATCAAACAGTTCAGCTTGCTTGGAGACAACCTCGGTGTAAAAGTCGAGTAGCTTGCAGGAGCCGAACGTTATGATTAATTTTTAATGTGAATACACGTGCCCCTCAAACGTTTCGTAAACGTATAGCGACCATTCTTGTGTCGTTGTTGATGGTTCATGTGTTGTTATGTATATACTTTACGGTTACGCCCCGTAACTATATATTGCATCGCAGCATAGTCGGATCAGTGTATCATCGTGTATTTCTGATTGGTCCGTTTTTCACCGAAGAACGGATCGCATCATCTGTCCGGCTATATATGCGCTATAAGGTTAGGGGCGGAGCGTGGTCAAAACCGATAAACTATACCGACCGGGTGCACCGTGCAGGTACATCCATGTTATTTAAATACAACGATTCAAGGCATGATGACTTGCTTCGTTACTTCGCAAGGGCATATCGCCCCAATAAAACCAATCCCTCACAATCAGACCGACAGCTTTGTGTTTTGTGTCAGTATAGTATAAATGAATTGATATCACAGGACGAGGCTATTGATTCGATAAACCTCGTGTTTATTCACAATACCTTTATACAGAAAGATATACCCGGTAAATCGGATACGCTGTGGAATGTTACGCTTAACCCGTCACGTTGTGTTGTTCGCTGAATTGGTAACATATATCGGTTCAGAAAAGAACACAAGGGCAGTGGCTATATTCTGCAAGGTTATGCTTGTGTTCACCGTGGTAAAGATCCTTTTTATCTGGGAGGCATCGCTTACACTTTTGTCGTACTACCAGTTTAGTACACCGGGTTCGGTTATCGGCAAAATTATTTTCTTTCCATCGCTTTTCGCAAACGGGCATTTGAGTCTGGTATATATAGGCTTTCTGCTTGTATTGATAACGCTTCTGGTATTGCCGTGGAACTATATATCCGGTATACTTTTCTTCTGGATTAGTTTTAACTTATACAGGCTTAACATTCCTGTATTGAACGGTTCTGATACTGTTCAGCTAATGCTGGCAGGTTGTATGGTCTTTATGACGATTCAACCGCGGGCGAAGCAATTTATACTTTCTGATTTACAGGTGATGAGTTTTAACACCGCAGTTATTGTGGCCCAACTGACCGTTGTATGTATATACTTTATTTCTGGCCTGGATAAACTTTTAACAGAGTCGTGGCGAACCGGAGAAGCCTTTGCCATGATTGCCCAGCGGGAGCAGCGAGCCGGTGTATGGGGCAGTTCTATTATTGATAGCGCTTTGGTGTGCAGTATGCTGGCATGGGCAACCATTATCTTTGAGCTGTCTTTTGTTGTATTGGTCTGGTTTCGAAAATTTCGTTTGCCTGTGCTGATAGCAGGAGTGGTGTTTCATCTCGTCATTGCGTTTACACTTACACTGTATGACTTCTCCCTGGTGATGATTGCGTCCTACTTTATATTTACCAGGGATGATGACTATGGCAGGATTAGCACGCGTTTTTTGAAGTAGTTGTATTTCTGACGGTGATATATATACTCGTAATACCTGTTAGTAGCGGATTTAGTATGTTGGTCTGAATTTGCTTGCGTGTTTTTTAATTAAATAAGAAAAAAGGTTCAATACGATTTTATTCTGTAAAAAATCCGGTAATCTTGCCGCCCGGTAATTTTTCATAAGCGCTTCCGATTCCCCTATAAAATGGTAGCCGCTTGTACGTAACGCAGGGATAAAGGCTACTGTAGCAGTTTTCAAATGTAGTAACCCCGGTGGAATGCTTCTTCTGTAATGTTTATCCGGAAAATCAATATTTAAGTCGCTATACGTTTTTTATCTGCGTGGCCAAAAATGTCACTTTAGATAGCTTTCATCTTTACTGAGGGCACGTTTTCCTTGGTGTACCGCATCCTCATCCTGATTCTTTTTTTAGTAAGCAATAGTAATGTATACCTGTGAGGCTATTTCATGCGCGGTATAGACATGGTATATATAGCACTATTAATCAATACCTATGGTAGGTATAAATACGGATACTTCCTTGTGCAATTAACCTGAGTGACGAATTTGAAAAGAATAATTTCATTTGCATTCGTGAACTGAGTAGTGATGTTCAGTTCAGATATATACCGGTATCAAAAGGTAAATATCCTGGTTCTTTAGTTTGTGATTAAATAATTAGTCAATCGTAAAATGCATATATGAATCCACGAACAGTAAAATTATGCCGCGTGATTCTGGTATTGTTATTATTTGTGCCATTGATTGCATCTGCCCAGGATGAAAAGTTTCAGGCAATTTTTCTCTACAAGTTTATAGACAACGTTAATTGGCCGGATGCGAAAAGAGATCTTCGGATAGGCATCCTGGGAAGCTCAGATGTACTGGATGAATTTAATAAAATTCTGAAAGCACGATCTGCCAATAACCTGGTGGCACAAAAGATCACCGCGTCTGAAGCAACAACATGCGATGTGATTTTTATATCGCAAACCCATAACTCGGCTTTTCATAAGGTTATGGAAAATGTCAAATCAAAGAGTATACTGATTATAACGGAGGAGTCGGATTTTGTGAAGAAGGGTGCCGGTATAAGTTTTCTGTACGAGGAAGACAAGCTTGGTTTCATTGTAAACAAGCACGCGCTGGATGCAAAAGGGTTGAGGGTCTCAACTTTATTACTCAACCTCGGCAAGGAGATCTGATCACATAAATATCTGGTACCAATTTATATTAGCATGAAACAACTCTACATTGTTTTCCTTCGAAGGATATCCATTCCCGTTATAGTATGCGTCTGTCTTATAAGTGCTTCTTCGCTGCTCGCACAGGAGCGTACAGAGAAAAAAGAAGTTTCGGATGAGCAGCTATATGACATGTCGCTGGAAGAATTGCTGCACGTCAAAGTTACGACCGCCTCAAAATCGGAAGAACGAGTACACGATGCGCCTGCCGTAGTCTCTGTAGTAACGGCCCATGAATTTGAATCGTATGGTGCCGCTAACCTTGCTGAAGTGCTTGATCGTGTAGCAGGACTATATATGACAAGTTCTTTTCTGCTGACAAACAATATGCCTGTTGTGCGGGGCGAGACCAATGCACATTGGTCCACCAAGGTACTGGTGCTGATTAACGGCCGCCCGTATCGCGATAGTTACCTCGGAGGCAACCAGGTTGAAATTTTTAACGCATATCCGCTAAATATAGTTGAGCGGGTTGAAGTTATACGCGGTCCGGGATCGGTGTTGTATGGAACCAATGCCTTCACCGGGGTAATCAACGTGATTCTGAAAAAGTCCAAGAAAAATAATTTTCAGACTACTACACGCTATGGAAGTTTCAATACGCGGCAAACCGGAATCTCAGCCGGAGTTAAGCACAAAGATCTTGTTGTAGATGCCAGTGTAAATTTTTACAGTACAGACGGATGGAAGTTTACCGCCCGCGATGAAAACGCAATCATCCGAAGTAAACGTAAACCGGTTTATGATTCGATCATCAATCCGGCCCGCACAATTTATTTGGATCGTACAGGTCTGGGGGCTGTTATAAGCGGTTCATATAAAGGTATCACACTGAATACGTTTTACGGTTATACCCGCGCGCAGCCGATGTCTAACGCAGCACAGTGGAATGTGCCTGTAAATGGAGGGGTTAATGCTACACCCGTTGCCTATGAGGTATATACCAGTAAATTATTTGCAGACCTCGGATATAGCAAAGAGGTCACGCCTTATTATAGCACGTCCATTAACGTAACCTTCAACCGGACAGCGTTTGATATATCGCGCGCTGATTTTAAAAATAAGCCGGTCATTACCATAAGTAATGATATTCTCACGGAGTGGTCTAACAAGTTGAAACTCCATAAAAACCTGAATGCTATAGTTGGTTTTGTAATGAACAATCAACGCGGCAATGCATTGGATAAAACAAAAAATGCAGACGGAACAGCATTTGTCAACAACCGGGAATTTGTGAATCCGGATGGATATTACTTCGTGCCCGACTGGAATGAAACATGGTATAGTGGTTACGCACAACTCGCATACGCTCCTCTAAAATTTTTGAAAGTTGTAGCCGGAGCACAAGCCAACAAAGTTACCGGTGTCGATATGAAATATAGTCCGCGCCTGGCAACCATCCTGCAAACCAAGTCCGGGTTTGGAGGTAAATTACTTTATGGAAGCGCGTTCCGATCGGCAACACCAGGCGGTGAAAAAGCAATTGATGTGGAAGGCGTAATTCGTGGTAATCCAAACCTGTTGCCGGAAGTTGTTAATACATCCGAAGTTCAGTTCTTCCTGGTGAAGAAGAAGTTTGAGGCTTCTGTCAATTATTTCTACAGCGACCAATCCAATAAGATTGTGCGGACAACAGCAGCGGATCCTGCGAATGAAATTCCGAATACACCACAGTTTGTGAACAGAGGAAGTCAGACCTCACAGGGTATAGAAGCTGAAACTAAACTCTATCTCTCTTCACGCTGGAGCACTTTGTCATCCTTTGCATCGCAGAGCAGCAAGAACGACCTCGGATATAAAAATTATTCCGGTACACCGTTATATATGTTCAAGCTTGGTATAGATTATAAAAATATACGCGGCTTGCAGGTCAGCATTTTTAATTCATACTTCAGCAAGGGTGGAAATATACGCGCTAAGTTTTCGTCCGATAATGTGCCTGCCAATTTCTCCGGTATACCGGTTGATGCAAATCCTAAAATTAAAACCGTAAATTACTTGACTGCCAATGTACTGTTGTCGCTTCGCGAGTTCCTGGAGAAATCGGATATGCCCGATATAACTTTATTCTGTTATGGTGTGAACCTTTTAAATCAAAAAGTTTACTACCCGGAGATTTCGCGCAGAAATATAAATACGTTTCCCGGAAGACCAGGATTTAACATTCATACAGGCGTTACCCTAAAGATGTAGTATAGCAAATGAAGTATAGACAAAGCAGTGTTGGCTTAATAGCCGGCACTGCTTTTTTTATTAGTATATATCACGTTATATGTGAAATGAACTTAATCTGTCTGTAAAGGGAAGTCTCAACGGCAAGGGAGTAGCCAGTTCGTTTGTAACCATCAGGCAAGATCAGCAGGAGGGAATGTGCGATAGCTATATAATTACTGCTCGCATATTCCTATAGCCAATGGGGGCATTTCGTTTCGAAAAGACAATAAAATCTCCGGCCTGTAATATATGTTCTGTAGCTGATTTCGGACCAGGAACAAGGCTGGCGGACGGCCTTAGAATAGTTACAGGAAACTTGTTCAGATAACACTTCGGGGGTTGGTACCGCATTGAGCAGGTGTTTCATTACCGTTAATCACGATTGCTGCTGTTTTATATTCTTTACAGGTAGATTTTAATGAAACATATATTTCTATGAATGGCCTTCCCTGAAAAAAGAAGTCCTCCAGCAATCGCTGAGGACTTCTATTCACATTTGGATGGCTATATATTTAGTCTGCGAGATTTTTGTTTAAGAGCTGGTCTGCTATCGGAATCGGGGCCCAGTAAAATGCATGGCTGATGTCATCCGGTTTGCCAATCTGGGTTTGTTCTATAGCAGCACGGTTGGCATTTACCTTTGCTACCGTTTCCGTTCGTTGCAAATCGAACCAGCGTGCAGCAGGCTCGCAGCCGGCAAACTCCCAACCCCGTTCCGCTATTACAGAATCACGAAATGCTGTCTGCGATAAACCTTCGGTGAGGTCTTTGAGACCGGCACGATTACGAACCTGGTTAATCGCATCGTAAGCGGAGGCATCAACACCATCAGCCATTGCTTTTGCCTCGGCATAGGTAAGCAATACTTCTGCATAGCGTATGATGTGTACCGTATGATTACCAATCCAGTTTGATGTTTTGTGATTGATAGGATCAAAGGCAGCATCATCGGTATATTTCTGGAAGCACGGATGCTTGTCTGTTGTTTTAGTATAATCAACAACCAACGAATCGGGTTTGTTGCCCGGGTAATACTTCATCTGATAGGTAGCATCTTTACGGGGGCCGGCTGGAAAATTGTTATAAAAATTAATTTCGCCAAAGCCATCTCCCCATGCGCCTTCATCTACGGAACCATATGCATTAGGACAGATCATATTTCCGTTTGAGAAGGTAAATTCAGAAATATTGGTATTGAAGAAACAACCAAACACAGTTTCCGCGCTATAGTTGCTTTCGCGTTTCCATAATATATCTATATCTACTAATGCATAGCCATATTTAGCTTTGCTGTCAATTACTTCTTTTGCTTTTGCTGCTGCCAGCGCATATTTATCAGTTTGCTTCAACGGCCATCCTGCCATAGTAAGGTATACATTAGCCAGCAATGCTTTGGCAGATCCTGACGTAGGAGCGATGTTGACATTGTTTTGAAATCTTTTCGTATCGCCCTTCCATGTGTCCGGCAGCATCTTCTCTGCATTTTGAAGATCGCTGACAATGAGCGTATATATATCTTCAACGCTGGCTTTCTTTGCCTGGTAATCTATGGAGTAGTCTGTAGTGAGCGGTATTTCGCCCCATACCCGTGTCAGAAAGAAATAGCTTAGTGCGCGTAAAAAATAAGCTTGTCCTGCTGCATTGTTCAATTGCGTTTCAGTAGCATTTTCCGAGGCGTTATGGTAGTTAAGTATTAATGCATTGCACGATTTTATAGTGCTGTAAAAATTGATCCACCAGATTGGCATCCGGTCGTTCGATGAGCCTGCCTGAAAAGTATCGAAATCTGAAAACGGTGTTTTATTACCATTCCGCGATGCAGTCATATCATCGGCACCAAATGTAGTTGCAAAGCCAGCTGTCTGATTGAATGATAAGTTAATAAGTCCGTATAGTCCGGTTGTTGCCATATCAAGCTCACTGGCCGAACTATAAAACTGATTTGTTAATAAGCTGCTTTTAGGGTCTTCTTCCAAAAGGCTTGAGCATGAAGATAACAGTGCGATAGCCACTGTTACCATTAAATATTTTTTCATGAGTATAGTTACTTGAAGATGAATATATAGTTTAGAAAGTGGCACTAAGTGCAAGCGTGAAAGAGCGTGCGGATGGATAAGCTCCTATATCCTGCCCTCCATATGCATCACTGGTTCCTGTAGTAGCCAGGCCGGTGCTGGTCACCTCCGGATCATATCCTTTATATTTCGTGATCGTGAAGAGATTCTGAGCGCTTGCCGTGAGTTTAACATTCGCCAGGCGAAGCATTTCTTTCGGTACTGTGTACGAGATACTCACGTTTTTAAATCGTACATAACTTCCGTCTTGCAGAAACTGTGTTGACTCGATATAGTTTCGATTGGTTTTACTGGCCGGATCTGCAAATTGTGCCGATGTATTTTCGGGGGTCCAGTAATTTGCTGCTGCAGCGAGTGTAGGATATTTAACCCGGCTGTTAGGAGAAGCAATAGAGGCGTAAACGGCGTTGAATACTTTGTTACCCTGTACGCCCTGGAGAAATATATTGAGTTCAAAATTTTTATACTTCACGCTATTGTTGAATCCGAAAGACCACTTCGGTATTGAACTGCCAACAACTTTTCGGTCACCATATCCAATGGATCCATCGTGGTCAACGTCTTCATATTTATTGTCACCAGGGCCGTATCCCATAGCATGTTCGCCTTGTTGGTATAGTCCTTGCCACGGAATCAGATAAAATGATCCCAGCGATTCGCCAACTTTTACGGCTTGTATATTCGTGTTGATAAGACCATCGCCTATATAATCCAGGTTCACGACAGATTCTCCACCTAAACTAACCACTTTATTTTTGTAAGACGTAACATTAAATCCGGATGTCCATGAGAACGTCTCCGTACCAATAGCAACAACATTTGCAGCAAATTCAAAACCTTTGTTTTGCACTTTGCCTATATTTATATACTTACTTCCACCACCGTTATATTGTGGTATAGATTGGCTCAGCAAAAGATCTCTTGTGTTCTTTATATAGTAGTCGGCATTGATATTCAATAGACCATTAAAGAAACTTGTTTCTAAACCTATATTGGTTTGACTTGTAACTTCCCATTTTAAAGTAGGGCTGGTTGGATTACCAACGGCATATCCCGGAGCAAGAGAGCCAGTGCCATAGGAATATTTATTTACCTTCAGCAATCCTAAAGTACTATACGGATTGATTGCCTGGTTACCAGTTTGACCGTAGCTGGCACGTAATTTAAGATTTGAGAATATATTCAGGTTCTGAATAAAGGGTTCTTCCGAAAGACGCCATCCTGCTGCAACAGAAGGAAAGTATCCCCACTTATTACCCTGTTGAAATTTGGAAGAACCATCGGCACGATATGTAGCAGAGAGTAAATATTTATCACGCAGTGCGTATGAAATGCGACCGATATAGGAGAGGAGTCCCCATGCACTATAATCCGAGCTAATGCCTTGTGTTGAGTTTAATGACAAATTATAGTAGCCATTTGTCTCAGAAGTCAACGCTCCGCCACTCGCGGTGAAGGATGTATACCGGTTGGATGTTTCCTCTATAACACCGGTAACGGTTAAATCATGAACGTCTGCAAATACTTTATGCAGTGTAATTATATTACTGTTTTGAAGTGTATAGCTATTGCTTGAACCTTGACCTGAGCCTGGGTTGGTAGCATTAATCCACTGGTTATTGAGGTATGCATTGTTTGAAAGGTTTACGTTGGCACCAAATACCAGGTCGTATGTAAGCCAATCGGTAATGTTATACTTTAATGTACCGTTAACGAGTATCGAGTTTGAAGTAACGTCATTTAACCGTTCTTTCGCCAGCATATAGGGATTATCGGACAGGGGAGAACCTATAGAACTATAGCGATTATAGCGGCCTTCGCTATCGTATATCTTTTCAGTAGGTGCCCAGGACACAGTCGAAGGAATTACCGCTGCAGAACCATTGTCAAGTACATCAATATGGTTATGTAGTTTTTGATGAGTCGCGAACATGCCGAGTTGCAAACTGAACTTGTCGCTGAACTTGGTATCTATATTGGTGCGAATAGCATATTTCTTTTGTCCTGTGTTTATAATGATACCAGGCTGATCTACCAGGTATGCAGACAAATAATATCTTGCTTTTTCAGTTCCGCCTGAAGCCGATAACTGATGACTTTGTGTAACGCTCGTTCTGAAAATTTGATCTTGCCAATCTATACCGGTACCCGCAAGTGCATCCGGATTAGCGAATACGGAACTACCGGCAATGTGATTTGCAAGTTTGGCATACTCCACAGCATCAAGCTGGTCGTATTTTTTCATGACAGAGTTAAAGGATACAAAACTGTTGTACTGTACTTTGGTTTGATCGGCCGTTCCTTTTTTAGTAGTGATCAGTATAACCCCGTTTGATCCTCTTGAACCATAGATTGATGTAGCGGACGCATCTTTCAATACTTCTATAGACTCGATATCGTTAACATTTATATCACCTAATCCTGCACTGAAAAGAGCAATACCATCTACTACATATAGCGGGTCGTTGTTTGCGTTGATAGAATTTGAGCCGCGTACACGAATCTTGACTTCTCCGCCCGGAGCGCCTGATACATTCTGCACCGATACTCCGGCTATTCGCCCCTGTAACGCTGCCGATGTTGTTACTACCGCCTGATCTTTATACGTGTCGGGCGATAGCGAACTGATAGACCCGGTAACGTCCGACCTTTTCTGTTCTCCATAACCAATGACAATGAATTGTGTCAGTATTTCCAGGCTTGGAATTAAGGAGATATCAATTCTTGTCTGCCCACCAACCTGTCGTTTTTCAATGTCATAGCCAACGAAAGAAATTACCAGCGTAGTGTTAGGGTCTGTTACGGTAATAGAATACTCTCCGTTAGCATCTGCAGTGGCACCGGATGATGTTCCTTCTATATATATACTTGCCCCAGGCAGCGGTTGACTGGTAGCATAGTCTGTAATTTTACCTTTAATGATGATCTCGGCTTTATCCTGGGCCAACGTTGCTTCACTGGTCAATGCCAGTACACTTACTATGGCGAGATGCGTAAGGACCTGTCGCATAGCAGTTTGTTTGTTAATAAAATGGAGTAAACTTATTTTCATTTTGTTTAGTTAGTTTAACATGATGATGTATATCAGATCTGCTGGCTCAGGTTAAGTAAAGAGCTTGATACCCGAAGGCTGCGCAGATCCAGTGTTGATTTGTTTACAGCGAAACCCAACTTGTTTTTCTCTTTCATAAAACTTATGCAGGCGCCTTTCTTGGTAAGGCCGGCAGCTTCGGTTACAATCAGTATACTTTTCTTGTGGGTGCTCTCCAGGATGGAGTTGAACATTGAATTTTGCTTCTCGGGTATAAATACAATATCACATACAGCTGCTTCAGCTGATGTAATTTTCTTTACCGAGATCGTGCTGTTGTTCCGACTCTGCAATATTTTATCGAACTCATCTTGCACGCGCGTTTCGCCCACAATGCCTACCACCAAATTTTTTCTTCCATCAGGCCAGTTTATGTTCTCTATAAACTTATAGAGAAAGATTGCCTGGAATTTTTCATCCTGCGCTTGGGAAATTCTTGGTATAAAAAGCAAGAGCAGGCAAAAAAGGACTGTTGTTTTTTTTACGAACACATTCATTGTTTATTTTTTTACGAACAATTAAGGGTTGTTAAACCAGCTATACCGTATGCAGCGCAGTGATCGTGTAACGATACAGCTTGAATAGGGTAAAGAGGTGATCTCACAACTATGCCCGAATAAATAGAATTTATAGGCGATTCTATATCGAGTGAGGAGCACAAAAAGGTGGACTATAAACAGAAGAATAGTTCTGTGATTTTTTATACCTCAGTTGGAGGAGGGCCAAATCGATATTATTTAGTCACATATAAATTAAGAAGGTATACATACAGCAACTCTCTACACTTGTAATGTTTTACAGTAAAAACAAAAAAATAGCACCACCTGTAAGGCATACCTTTGGTTGTTAATATGCCCCGCTCTACACTATATATTGCCGCAACGTTGTTGCTATTTACTGTGTTTTCTGTGGCACAGGCCCAGGATAAAATAATTGATAGTCTGCTGGTCGTTTTAAAAACCTTGCCTGATGACACCAATAGAGTTATTTGTCTTAATGAATTAGCCGCCAATTATGGTGAGATTGATGTAAAGAAGGAGATCGAGACAGCATACGAAGCATTGACTATAGCGAAGCAGATTAACTATGAGAAGGGAATTGCCATGGCATATACTTATTTGGCAAGTGGATATACCCAGGCCGGAAATCATGGCAAGTCTATAGAATATCTTTTGAAAGCTTTGCGCATTGAGGAAAAGCTGAAAGACCTGCCCGAGCTGGCACGGACCTACCATGATATAGGGATTGTATATGGGGAGGATGGTAAAACGGAAAAGGCGATACAATACTATGAGAAAGCCGTAGACCTCTGGCAGCGTTTAGGCAATACGCGCGGACCGGTAACGGCTTTATATAATTTAGGTACTGTATACGAGCAACAAAATAAAGATACACTTGCTTTTGAATATTATACGGAAGCTATAACGAAGGGTAAAGCAATTGGTAATTATACTCCGGTTATATTTTCGCTGATCAATATAAGTGTGATCTGCATGAAGCAAAAAAATTATGCAGCCGCAAAGCAGTTTGCTGACGAAGCACGTACACTTGCTACAGCATATAATAGCGATGATAATATACTGGCAGAGATCTACGGTATATATAGTGAAATATACCTGGCACAAGGTAAAACACAAGAGGCACTTGCAGCAGTGAAAAAGGGACTGGCTATTGCCGAGTCTGCGCACAGAAATTCATATGTACTGGCGAACTATAAGAGACTGGCCAACATTTATCAAAGCACGGGTAATTCCGCAAAGGCCTATGAAGCTTTGTCACGGTATATGGCATTGAACGATTCCATACGGAACGAGTCGAACCGCGTATCGATTGAGCAGATGGTGCACGGATATGAGCTGGAAAAAAAGGATATGCAACTGGCTGCCCATACGCAGAAATATGAAGCAGATGCATTTCGCAGAAATGCCATAATAGGATTGCTGGTAAGCCTGTTGTTACTGACGCTCCTGATCTATAACCGAACCAAGTTAATACTTGCGTCCAAACAGCAATTACTCAAGCACTATACGCAAAACCTCCTGGAAAAATCAACCATTATAGCCAGTATTACGGAAGAGCTGGAACAACTGAAAGGCAGCGCAATAACCGTTGATGATAATATGGTGAAGTTTGGTGAGATACTTCGTCTGAAAGTTCATACGGAAGAGGATTGGGAGAGTTTTAAAAAAGCGTTTAATGAAGTATATCCTCGTTTCTTTAGCAATCTTCGCTATAAATATCCGGCTATAACAGCAGCGGAGTTAAGGTTGGCCGCCATTACCAAGTTAAATTTATCTATCAAAGAGGCAGCTACGATGCTCGGAATCTCTACCGAGAGTGTAAAGCAGTCACGATATCGCCTGAAAAAAAGAATAGAAGTTCCTGAAAATTTATCACTGAAGGTTTACCTCGAAACGCATTTCTAGTGGTTATTGAAATGTAGTCGAATATATAGCACAGAGAGTACCATGTATAAAACAAAAAAGTCGGACTCGCATCCGACTTTTTTTATTTGTAAAAATTTTCCTGTTAATATACTTCTTCTTTAAGTTGCTTGTTGTCGAGGTAATTCCATACCAAGCTGCTGGCACCTAATATAGGGGCTGCCTGATTTTGCAAACCGGAAGGAAGAACTTTTACTTTACCACGGAACAGTGGCATCAGGTTCGCTTCCATGTGCTTGATGGTTGGCTTGAAGATAAGATCGCCAGCCAATGATAAACCTCCGAATAAGAATATAGCTTCCGGATCGGTGTGCACTACAGTTTCAGCGAGCTTCATACCAAGTATACGTCCGGTATATTCAAACGCAGCCAATGCAACAACATCACCGCGTACAGCGGCTTCTGTGATCATCTTGGTAGTAAGGTTATCGAAGCTGATACCGCGAAGTTCACTGGGCTCGAGGTGATCGGCCAGTAATTTATATACGGTACGTTTTATACCCGTAGCCGATACATAGGTTTCAAGGCAACCGCGTTTACCGCAGTTACAGAAACGACCCGCAGGGTTTACCGAAGTATGACCTACTTCACCTGCTATACCATGTTTACCATTGAGCAGATGTCCATTGCATACAAAGCCGCTTCCGAGACCGGTTCCTAAAGTAATCACGACAAAGTCTTTCATACCTTTTGCAGAACCGTATACCATTTCACCTACGGCTGCAGCATTTGCATCGTTGGTTACAATAGCCGGTATATCGAACTCTTCGCGGAACATATCAGCCAGCGGAATGATACCTTTCCACGGAAGGTTGGTAGCGCGTTCAATCGTTCCTTTGTAGTAATTTCCATTTGCTGCACCAACGCCTACACCGATCACTTTGTGTGCAAATGAAATGGTAGTCATGGCTTTACGAAGAGCCGCTGCAAGACCACCAAAGTAGTCTTTGAACTCTTCATACTCCGTTGTTGAAATGCTGCCCTGGAAAACAACATTACCATCGCGATCCACGATACCATACTTGGTATTCGTTCCTCCGATGTCGATTCCAATGGTTAGTTCTTTCATGGTAAAATTGAATTATTGATTGGTTTGGTTGCTTCGTTTTCCTAGATCGACAAGATCTTCGCTATGCGCATCGACTCTTCATCTATCTCGTGATGGCTCTGCATAATGGTATCAAAATCATTATACACGATTTTGTTATCTTTAATTCCCACCATCACATCACTCTTGTTATTCAGTAAACCTTCTACGGCAGCTATACCCATTCGGCTCGCCAATACGCGATCGAAATAAGTGGGAGCTCCGCCACGCTGAAGATGTCCGAGCACAGTAACTTTAATATCGAAGTATGAAGAACGTTCGGCTACTTTTTTGGCGAGCGTATGCGCATCACCGATCTTGGAGCCTTCTGCTACTACAACAAGATTTGACTTCTTGCTGGTTTCTTCACCTTCACCTAATTTTTCGTAAAGCTCATCGAAGGTCATTGTCTCTTCCGGTATAACGATAGCAGCTGCACCTCCGGCTATACCGCTGTTGATAGCTATATATCCGGAATTTCTTCCCATCACCTCAATAAAGAACAGGCGGTTGTGGGAGAGGGCCGTGTCGCGAATTTTATCAATCGCTTCTACAGCGGTGTTGGTTGCTGTGTCGTAACCAATCGTATAATCAGTACCTGATAAATCGTTATCGATCGTGCCGGGTATACATATAGAAGGTATACTAAACTCCTGGTAAAATTTATGAAGCCCTGTAAATGTACCATCGCCACCAATAGCAACAAGTGCATCTATACCTTCACTTCTTAATTTACCCAGGGCTTTTAATCTTCCTTCGGGTGTACGGAATTCTTTGCTGCGTGCTGACTTGAGTACCGTTCCGCCACGTTGCAGAATGTTACCTACCGAGCGGGCATCAAGTTGTTCAAAGTCACCTTCAATCATACCTTCATAGCCGCGCAATACTCCCACGCAATCAACTTTATAGTATGCGCACGCGCGCACCACGGCACGGATGGCTGCGTTCATTCCCGGAGCATCGCCACCCGATGTGAATACCCCGATCTTCGAAATTTTATTGTTCATCTGGTTGAAAAATCCATCAAAAATAATGTACTGTTAATATTTTGCAATCAATTAATTTATCATTCAGATTTCAATCGTTTGAAATAATTGATTAGCCCGTTTGTTGAAGCGTCATGAGAGGAGATTTCTTCAGCAGCCGTAAGTTCCGGAAGTATTTTCTTCGCCAGAACTTTTCCAAGTTCAACACCCCACTGATCAAAACTGAAAATATTCCAGATGATTCCCTGAGCAAAAATCTTGTGCTCATATATAGCAATGAGACTGCCTAATGTCTCCGGTGTCAGCTTCCTGAAAAGTATACTGTTGCTGGGTCTGTTACCTTCAAACACGCGGAACGGTGCATGAAACTTTATAGCATCTTTATCAAGACCGGCTTTCGAAAGTTCAGCTTCAACTTCTTCCTGTGTTTTACCACGCATCAATGCTTCTGTCTGCGCAAAGTAATTCGAGAGTAATTTATCATGATGATCACTCAGCGGATTATGGCTGATTGCCGGTGCAATGAAGTCGCACGGTATAAGTTTAGTGCCCTGATGTATCAGTTGATAGAACGCGTGTTGTCCGTTGGTGCCCGGCTCGCCCCAAATGATAGGACCGGTTTGATACGTTACCGGCTCTCCATTACGATCTACAGATTTACCATTACTCTCCATGTTACCTTGCTGGAAATACGCAGCGAAGCGATGCAGGTATTGATCGTACGGTAATATAGCTTCCGATGCAGCTCCGAAGAAATTATTATACCAGATACCCAGCAGTGCGAGTATAACCGGTATATTTTTCTCGAACGGTTCATTCTTGAAATGATTGTCAACAGCATGCGCACCACTTAACAGTTTCTCGAAATTTTCAAAACCAATCGTGCAGGCTATCGATAAACCAATAGAGGACCAGAGCGAGTAACGGCCGCCAACCCAATCCCAGAATACAAACATATTCTCCGGTGCTATACCGAACTTTGTAACTTCTTTCTGATTGGTCGATACGGCTACAAAGTGTTTCGCTACTTCACCTTTACCTCCTGTTTTCTCGAGGAACCACGCGCGTGCTGATTCTGCATTTGTCATCGTCTCCTGTGTTGTAAATGTTTTGGACGCGATGATAAATACAGTTGTCTCCGGGTTAACACGCTTTACAATTTCAGCGATGTGTGTTCCGTCAACATTGGATACAAAGTGAGGTGTTATATTTTTCCAATAGGGGCGAAGTGCCTCTGTTACCATATAGGGGCCCAGGTCGGAACCGCCTATACCTATATTTACTATATCTGTTATAGCTTTACCGCTATAGCCTTTCCATGTACCGTTAATCAGGTTGGATGAAAAAGTTTTCATCTGGTTCAACACGGCATTCACATCCGGCATTACATCAATTCCTTCGACAAGAATGGGAGTGTTGGAGCGATTGCGCAAGGCTATATGCAATACCGAGCGACCTTCTGTCTGGTTGATAGCTTCGCCACGGAATAATGCATCGATAGCATCTTGCAATTCTACTTCTTTGGCAAGCGCTACCAGCTCTTTCATTACTTCCTCGTTGATTATGTTTTTCGAATAATCAACCAGAATGTCGTTGAACTGGAGATGGAATTTTTCAAAGCGACCCGGATCTTCTGCAAACATTTCGCGCATGTGCGTTGCCTGCATGTGTAGGAAGAGCGCTTCAAGTCTCTGCCAGGCTGCGGTTTCTGTTGGATTCTGGTTTGGTAACATAATTTTGAAAAATTAGGAAGTGCGAAGATAGACTTTATGCTTAAAAACCCTACTCTTTGGCTGGAAAGCAGAATTTTTCCCGCAGAGCAGACAGATAACCGCGGATGTATAAAGTCAAGCTCACCTTACCTTATTCTATATCTTCGCCTAAAATTATTCTGCGTTTCATCTGTGCCTGCAGGCAATAAAAAAAGCCTAAAGCGAAGAGCGTCTTCACCTTAGGCTTTCTATAAAATTTATAAGATTGTTACTTCTTAAATTTGCTCACCAGCATAGCGAGTTTCTCCTCCATGCTTACTTCTTTCTCTTTAGGTTTGTTGTTGTCTTTACGATTACGTTGTTGCGAACCTCCGCCACCTGCCGGAGCCTGATCAGCAAACGGATTGCTCTTCATAGAGAGTCCGATACGCTTGCGCGGAACATCAACTTCAACGACAGTAACTTTTACTTTCTGCTGAACTGTAACAACTTCCTTCGGATCTTTAATAAACTTGTCAGACAAGTGACTGATATGAACCAGTCCGTCCTGGTGTACACCTATATCTACGAATGCACCGAAGTTGGTAACGTTCGTTACTATACCAGGTAACGACATGCCTATCTTCAGATCGGCAATGGTATTAACCCCATCGGTAAAGCTGAAGATCTCGAAAGTCTGGCGCGGGTCACGTCCGGGTTTTTCAAGTTCAGAGAGTATAT
>CBIHOZ010000044.1:0-43933 GCA_966211525.1 uncultured Chitinophaga sp.
CCAACATCCCTTTTAAGGCATCCGAACAGGAATTGAAGGGATTATTCGAAGAGTATGGCGAAGTTTCTTCTGCCAAGATTATCATGGACAAAGTAACGCAACGCAGTCGCGGTTTCGGTTTTATCGAAATGGCGGATGAAGCAGCGGGCCGTCAAGCTATCACAAGCCTTAACGGATTCAACTTCTTGGGTAAAACCCTAGTAGTAAACGAAGCTAGACCTAAATCTGATGCACCTCGCTCTGGCGGTGGTGGCTACAGAAGCGGTGGTGGCGGTGGTTTCAACCGCAGAAATAATAACAACGATTATTAATTCGGAGAAATACCCACAAAAGACTCGGAAAGCTGCCCGGTAAATAACCGGGCAGTTTTTTTATATTCACTTCGTAACTATACTTCTCTAAACCCTATAGAATATGAATCTGAATAAAGCTCAAAAGATAGCCCTGCTCATCTTTACCCTCCTGCCGCTCATACTCCTGCCCTATATATTCTATGAGATCTTTCATTTTGTACTGCACACCATTGAGACAAGTGAAGATCACGAGCCGTCTGAAACCGCAGTAATAGCAGGTATACTCTCCTTCATCGTTCCCATCATTATACTCTCGTTTATATCTTTCGCGCTGCACATACTATATATTGTACATGCCGCCCTGAATAAAACGATCGATCAAACCGAGAAGATCATCTGGATACTACTTTTTATATTCTTCGGCACTATACCTTTTATAATCTATTGGTTCCTTCGCATCTCGGGCGACCGACAGCACACTGCGCACGCGGGCTTATGAATTGTTTGAATGTACTTGATTTTGCGAAAGCATTTTCGTAAACTTTGTATAGATCAACGATATAAGATTATGAGTGTTATCACCGATGTAGAAAAGTGGGGTAACAGTCACCGCCCCGGTTTTCTGGATATTCTTCGGATTGCATTGGGAATATTCATCACCTATAAAGGCTTGTACTTTATTACGCATATGCATGAACTTGAGATGACAACCTCGGGGATCAACGTGTATTTCGCAGGCGTTGTGCTGGCGCATTATGTAGTTTTTGCGCACATCTGCGGAGGACCGTTGATTGTCTTTGGAGTATTTACGCGTATAGCATGTCTTATTCAAGTGCCCATATTGATTGGAGCTGTATTCATGGTAAATGCTCCCAAGGGATTTCTATCAATAGGCCAGCACATGGAACTCTGGCTTTCTGTTGTCGTATTGGTTGGTTTAATCATGTTCATGGTGTTTGGAGCAGGGCGTTACTCCATTGATGCCAGGCGAAGACGAGAAATGCACATTACTGAGCATCAGTAAAAGCATTCTCCTAACCTAAACCGAAGGCATCCGATTAACCAACGGATGCCTTTTTTTATGGTCGCTCATTCTGCAACAAGATGTATTGACACGGCATTACTGCGCAGGAATTTGTACTTTGGAGTTTTGATTTCAACATGCAATATATTCTTGGCATTGACATCGGAACGGGAAGTACAAAAGCAGTAGCCGTAGATTACAACGGTAAGGCTATACACACCGAGCAGGTTGCATACCCTACCCTGTCTCCGCACCCGGGCTATAGCGAGCAGGCTCCCGAAATTATCTGGCAGGCTTTTCTGAAATGTATTCTTCGTTCCATCGAGGCACTTCAGCAGGCACCTCAGGGTGTTTCTCTAAGCTCGGCCATGCACAGTTTTATACCGGTAGATGCTGCGGGCAATCCGCTGATGAACATGATTACCTGGGCGGATAACCGAAGTGCTTCCATTGCCGATCGCATCAAGCACTCACCCACAGGCGAATTGATATACCAGCAAACGGGAACACCGGTTCACGCGATGTCACCTTTATGCAAGATTATCTGGCTGTGCGAAAATGATCCTGACGTGTATGCCGCTGCATTCAAGTATATATCTATAAAGGAGTATATCTGGTTCAGGCTTTTCGGTGTGTATGAGATCGATCACTCCATTGCCTCCGCAACAGGTTTATTCGATATTGAAAAATTACAATGGAGCGAAGCAGCCCTGCAGCTCTGTGGTATCACAGCCGACAAACTTTCTATACCGGTAAGCACAACGTTTCAACGAAGTATCACTACGCAGGTGGCAGCTGATGCCAAAGAGATTCCTGCAGGTATACCATTTATGGCAGGCGCAAGCGATGGTTGTTGTGCCAACGTAGGAAGCTTTGCAGTCGAGCCCGGTATAGCAGCCCTCACGATTGGTACGAGCGGTGCTATACGTGTGGCGAATACCAAACCGACTTTCAATTTTGGTGCGATGACTTTCAACTACCGGCTGGATGAAAGTACATTTATTTCCGGTGGTCCGATCAACAACGGTGGCGTTGCATTGCGCTGGTATTTATCGAGCTTTCTGAAAAAAGATATTGCAGACGCTGCTATATATGATGAAGTGATCGGGGAAATCGACACGATAAAAGCAGGCTCGGACGGACTGATATTTTTGCCCTATATATTAGGCGAACGTGCTCCGTTGTGGAACAGCGAAACCTGTGGCGTATTCTTTGGTATAACAGCACGTCACACGCAAGCTTACTTTACCCGTGCTGTGCTGGAAGGTATAACATTGTCGCTTTATCACATTAGTCAGTGCCTGGAAGAATCGGGATTAGCTATACAACAGGTTAATGTGAGTGGTGGCTTTGTTCACTCCGACCGGTGGGTGCAGTTACTGGCGGATATATTCGGCAAACCTATCGGACTGGTAAATACAGATGACGCCTCGGCTATCGGTGCAGCCTACATGACACTCAAGAAAATAAATGCGCTTACCGACTATCGTTCACTCAAGCCCGACAGTGTGCGTATCTTTACCCCTAATATTGAGAACCACCAGGTATATAAAGAAAGTATTTTCCCGCTGTTCCGTAATCTTACCAACAGCCTGCTGCTCAACATGGGTGTTCTTTCGGACATGAAAGCTTCGACACTGATCTGATGTTTTATTTTGTCAGGATGGTGATTTAACTTTCGCCTTCAATATATATAGGTATGCAAATCGGGTTGATCGGTTTTGAAGGTACGGCACTGAATCTTGCACTTGACCTGCAGGCCAGCGGGCATGATGTTATTGTTTACGACCATGATGAAGTTACCCTGCAAACTATCGAGGGGCAGGGCATCAAGACGGCAACATCGCTGAAGGTGTTCTCTGAAAGTATAGTTTCCAAACGTGTTGTCTGGATTACCATTCCGGCAGGTGAACTGCTCGATCAGATCCTTATCCTCCTCAAAGGTTATCTTTCCGTAAGCGATATTGTTATCGACAGCAGTGATTCGTTCTATAAAGATACCATTCGCAGAGGTCGTGAGTTACAGAGTTACCAGATCGATTACCTGGATTGCAGCATTCTGTATAACGGTGCCGATGCATCGTTTCAACCGCGCTTTGTTATTGGCGGAAATCGTTTCGCGTTAAATTACTGCGAGTCTGTTCTGAAAGATATAGCAGGCGCTGATGCCCTTTTATACTGCGGCCGCGGTGGGTCCGGTCATTATGTGGGTATGGTTGCCAAAGCCGTGCAGGCAGGTACCATTACCAGCCTGCAGGAAGGACTAAGCGCACATCGCAGCGATGAGTTCACACTGGACACTGAGAAGATCGCGCATTTTCTGAATATATAGCTATAGTAGACTACACGATATATATAGTATACATCATCCGCGTTTCAGCTCGATGATGGTGAGCTCAGGCGGCATACCAATGCGACCGGGATATCCCAGGTAACCAAAGCCGCGATTCACATACAGATATTGAGAACCTTCCTGGTATAGTCCGGCCCACTGCTTATACGCATATTGTGACGGACTCCATTTTACATTGCCGATCTCTATACCAAACTGAAACCCATGCGTGTGTCCGGCGAAGGCTACATCTATATCCGGGTATAACGGACGTACCTGCGAGTCCCAATGACTGGGATCATGCGAAAGCAAAAGTTTTACAGGCGCTTCTTCCGTTCCGGCATAAGCTTTATCAAGTTTACCATATTTTGAAAACTTGCGTTCGCCCCAGTTCTCTATTCCGATCACAGCAATTTTCTCTCCTCCTGTTTCCAGGAAATGATTCTGGTTCATCAGCAAATTAAATCCCATCAGGCGATGTGCTTCCATCAGGTCTTTGAAGTTTTTTTGTTTGGCCGCCAGTGAAGTCCATTGATGATAATCACCATAATCGTGATTACCGGTAACAGAATATATACCCAACGGTGCCTTGAGTTTGTTGAAGATATCTATATAATCTTTTACTTCAGAGGATTCGTTGTTCACCAGGTCACCGGTGAAGAACAACACATCAGGCTTTTCCTGTAGCATCATCTCCACACCGCCTTTCACAGCAACTTTGTTAAAGAAACTGCCGGAATGTATATCTGACAATTGTCCGATCTTTATACCATCGAAGGCTTTTGGCAGGTTGGGTAAATATATAGTCTTTCTTCTTACGCGATAATCATGCGCGCCCGATACGATACCATATACCATTGTCCCAAAAGGTATAGCGGCAGCTATCAATGCAGTCTTCGATAAAAATTCAGAGCGGGTAATCCCTTCGCCCGGCAAATCTCCGGAAGGTCCTTTATAGAAGAAGCTTACCGCCCATTTGAAGCCGCGGTAAAGATCATCGATAAACAAAAAGACTACGGCAAATATTTTTGAGAAGTACGTTGCTATAAGTCCGGTAATAATCCAGTTCCGGGTTGTAGCACTTACGCCATAGGGATCACCAAATGTCCACCAGAATAAAGCGCCAAAGCTTGCTACCGTAGGAACCCAAAATGAAATGCGCGCTATATTTTTCCAGAGCGGAGTCCAATCATCCGTTACCGTTTTTACTGCCTGAAAAACATAATAATCTATTACCAGGAAAAGTAACGTGAAGAAAATCAAAGTCATCATACGAGGTTTCATAAAGAAAAAAGTCGTCTCTGTGTAAAGACGACTTTCTCTTAAAATTAGTTTCTGTGCTTACGGAAAGTTAGTCGTTAACGGCATCCTAAAAATCAAACCAAACCTGTACCGTATGCAGTTAACGACTAAGCCTCCCCTGCTATTTATATAGCAACCACGGCTTCTTCATTTTGATCGCCATGTGCTTCTGCTTTCTTGGTTTTATATACACGTGCTCTCAGTCTGGCCATGATCAGATACATTACCGGCACCAGGAACAGTGTGAGGAATGTACCGAAGATCAAACCGAAGATCATTGTCCACGACAGTGGTCCCCAGAATGCAACGTTATCACCACCGAAGAATATATGCGGGTTAAACTCTGTGAACAACGTAACGAAGTCGATGTTCAACCCTACGGCTAGTGGTATAAGTCCTAATGTTGCAGCCATCGCTGTCAGTAACACCGGTGTCATACGTGTTTTTGCGGCTTCGATCACTGCCTCTTTCAGTTCAACACCTTGCGATATAAGCAGGTCAGTAAATTCCACCAGCAATATACCGTTACGTACAACGATACCCGCCAATGCCATGATACCTACGCCCGACATTACGATGGATATTTCCATTCGGAACAAAGAGAAACCAAGCAATACACCAATCACGCTGAAAAGGATTTCAGTAAGAATGATAAGCGGTTTACCTACCGAGTTGAATTGTATAACGAGAATCATAAAGATCAACCCGAGGGCTACGAGCGCTGCTACACCGAGGAACGCTGAGGTCTCTGCCTGATCTTCCTGTGCACCGGTCATCTTTACCGTTACTTCATCCGGTATTGAAATTGACTTGAGACGGTTCTGTATATCAGCTACAACTTCGTTCTCGTTGTAATCACTCAGTACGTTGGACGACAAGGTAATCACACGCTTCTGATCAATACGCTTGATACCCGCATAACTGTTAGAATATTCAATAGTAGCAAACGAAGACAGCGGCACCTGACGAACGGCTCCACCAGAAGCCATATCGCGATACGTGATCGGAAGGTTCATGAGTGTGTTGATATCGTTGCGCTGGTCTTCCTTGATACGAAGTTCGATCGGATAGTCATCGTTCTCATCGCGGAAGCGGGACACTTCTTCACCATATATCGCGGTGTTCAGTGTACCACCAATCTGACCGGTAGATATACCTTCGCGATTTGCTTTCTCGCGATCGATCTTGATGACGATCTCAGGTTTGTCGCTTTGAAAATCGGATTTCAATTCTTCAACGCCCGGCACTTGTGCTGAGTCAAGGTAACGCTTCACGCGATCTGCTGTCGATACCAGTAAGTCAAAGTTATCTGCAGCAATCTCGATGTTAACCGGTTTACCGGTTGGAGGTCCGCCCTGCTCCTGGTCAACAGAAACTTCTGCACCTTTTATACCTTTCACAGCTTCACGAATCTTACCAAGATATTCTTTCGATGAGCGACCATCACGCTTTGCAAAATCCACAAAGGCAACGGTAACTTTTCCCAGGTGTGGTTGTGACTGCGCTCCTGCAAACGGATCTTCTGCTGCACCGATGGATACGTTCGATATGATTGACTCAACCATCGTTGTATCCTTACCAATCACTTTAATGATCTTGTCTTCTACAATGTTGGTAATGGAATCAGTAACCGTTTGATCAGTACCGATCGGCATACGTACATAAGTAAATATAAAGTTCGGATCACCTTGTGGGAAGAACACAACCGGAGGTTTACGGATGCCGGTAAATATAATTGAGAAAACGAACAGTGCTACTACGGCCAGTACAACACCCCACGGTCTCCAGCCCTGAAGACACCATGTGATCCATTTCTGGTAACCATTTTGTACCGATGGCCATGCTCTTGTCTGGAACGCAGATATAACACGCTCGAGTACGAAATGATGCAATGCATATAGCAGGTATATAAAGATGGTAAAGTTACCCATACCGAATGATCCTGTTATATAGAACAACAAGGCTATAGCAAGGAAAACTACCGTTGATACTTTAAACCCTTTGGTAAATTTAGTCTTGTTCTCATGATCGTGATCGTGTGGCTTCATGAAGTCGGCAGCGAATACCGGGTTCATGATATAGGCAACGACCAATGACGCGAGCAACGCTACGATCAATGTTACCGGAAGATAGAACATGAATTTACCAATAACACCCGGCCAGAATGCAAGCGGCACGAATGGTGCAAGCACAACCAATGTACCGGATAACACCGGCATGAATACTTCACCGGCAGCAATCTTTGCAGCTTTACGAATCGGTACTTTGCCGTTGTCGAATACGCGGTGCGTGTTTTCAATTACCACGATCGCATCATCCACAACGATACCCAACGCCAGCAGGAATGAGAACAGCGTCATCATGTTCAGCGTGAAGCCGAGTGTCGGGAATGTAAGGAATGCTATAAAGCTTGACAGCGGCACAGACAGACCTACGAAGATCGCGTTGGTAGCTCCCATGAAGAACATGAGAATTATAGTTACCAATACGAAACCGATGATGATGGTGTTGATCAGATCATGCAACGTCATACGCGTGTTATCCGACTGATCGGCTGTAATAGTAATTTTCAAACCAGCCGGAAGTATACCACTTTCATACTCTTTTACGATCTCGTTGATCTGGTCTGATGCATCAATCAGGTTTTCGCCACCACGTTTTACAACGTTGAGTGTAACCACGTTCTTCTCATCCAGTCTCGCGAAGCTCTCCTGTTCTTTGTGCGTATCGCTTACATCAGCAACATCGCGCAGATATACTTTACCACCTTTTGTACCGCCGATCACGATGCCACCGAGTTGCTCGGCAGAAATAAATTCACCGTTCACACTCATGGAACGCTTCATTCCGTCTACTGACAGCTGACCACCGGCAATAATTACGTTCTCGTATTTAATCGCCGTTGAAATATCATCCAGACTTACACCGGCGAGTGCCGATTTATAGAGGTCTACATTTACCTGAATTTCACGGTCAAGTGCACCTACTATATCTACTCTTCGAATCTCTTTCAGAGACTCGATACGATCCTGCATCTGCTCGGCATATTTCTTCAGTGTCTGAAGATCATAATCACCGGAAAGGTTGATGTTCATGATCGGCACTTCGGATATATCTACATCTACAACCTGCGGATCATCATCCAGGTCGGTAGGTAAATCTTTCTTGGCTTTATCAACAGCTTCCTGCACTTCGCGCTTGGCTTCCTTTACCTCCACATCGGTTTGGAACTCGATGATTACGTTGGAGAAGTTTTGAAGTGAGTTACTGGTAATTTTCTTAACACCGGCAATTGATTTTACCTGCTTCTCAATTTGTTTCGAAATCAGGTTCTCAATGTCTTCCGGTGCACCGGGATATATAGTGGACACATATATCTGTGGGAACACTACCTCCGGAAAGTTCTCCTTTGGCAAACTGTTATAAGTCATTATACCAGCAAGGCAGATGATGATAGTCGCTACATAGATAGCGATCTTATTATCGATCGACCAACTGGTCGGTTTAAATTCCTTTTCTACATCATGCATAAACTTGAATGTTAGTAGTGGGTAATGATATACCTGGGGCGATATAGTATCGCCCGTCAGACTATATCTTTAAACTATATTTTAATTACCTGGCCATCGTTAAGACCCTGGTAGCCGAAGGTGATTACTTTTTCACCGGCCTTCAGCCCTTTTACCTGTGCAAGGTTATCATATACACCTTCCACGGTTACTACTTTCTTGCGAGCAACTGTGCGCTTGCCATCTTGTTCTGCTACGAATACAATCTTCTCTTTATTAAGTTCCTGTACTACGTTCACCGGTACTACAATGGTGGAAGGTTCGCTATGAAAAATTACCTTTAATACACCGGTCATGTTCGGACGAAGATCGCCATCAGCCGGTAACTTTATTTCTACCGGGAATGTACGCGACAGCGGATCGATTGTCTTGCCGACAAACGTTACTTTCGCAGTGATCTCTTTTTTAAGTTCAGGTATACTGATCACAGCTGAATTACCTTTTTTGATATCGGTAACATATGCTTCTGATACATTCGCGATAAGTTTAAGATCAGATGTATTCACTACGCGAACGGCAGGCATACCCGGAGCGATGTTCTCTCCTATCTTGATCGATACATCATCAACTGTACCGCTGATCGGTGCCTTGATGCGCGTCATATCATTTTGTTCGTTGAGGGATTCGAGTTGTTTCTCGAGACTCTCTTTATTTGTTTTCGCCTGCAGGTATTGTACTTCTGTACCGATCTTCTGATCCCACAGATTTTTCTGGCGCTCGAATACAGTCTTGGCTAATTCGAGTTGAGCTTTTTGTGCTTCAATGCTGCGAATAATTACCGAGTTATCAATTTGCGCGAGCACCTGTCCTTTTGATACCTGCTGTCCTTCTTTAACATATACAGCTGTAACAACGCCCGGAGATTTAGCACTCACCAGGATGTTATCTTCAGCATCAACGCTGCCTTGTGTCTGTACATAGTGATCGAACTTGCGCGGTGCGAGTTCGGTAACTGTTACTTCTTTTGACTTAACCGTTGTTGTTGAGTCAGGATTCTCCTGAGCAATTTCAGTTTCCAGTTGCTGAATCTGTTTGGAGATATCTTTCTCCTGCTTCTTCAATTGTTCAAGCTGTGCTTTCTTATCATCGGGTGTAGCGGCACTGCATGCAGCCAGTACGCCTGCGATAGCGATAACAGATAAGCGGGTGTATATCGTGGATTTCATAAAGTGGTTATTTTTCATTTGGGGTTATTGCTTATTTACTTGGCTGTGCTGAAGTATATTGACTTGGGTCGATCTTCGCGTATGCTTTATCAAGATCTACTTTGGCAATGATCGCATCGTACAGTGCATTGTAGTAATTTACCTGTGCTTCGCGCAAACTGCTTTCAGCATCCGTTACTTCAATATTCGATCCTACACCTTGCTCGTATTTGATCTTGGTAACACGCGCTACTTTTTCAGCCAGCTCCATGTTTTCACGCTGCGACTTCAGTGTCTCAATGGAGTTCTGATACGTTACGGTGTTTTGTTGGATGCTGAGATCTATACTTTGACGAAGTGAAGTAAAGCTGTTCTCGATTTTCTGTAATGAAAGTTTAGCCTGTTGTACCTGGTAATTTCTCTGCAGACCACTGAACAAAGGTATCTTCAATGACACACCGAATGATGAGAATGAATACCATTTGTCAGGACCAATCTGCGAAGTCTCCTGCATCTCTGTGTTGGTCTTGAAAAGACCGCTCACGTTTGGCGACTGCGTGGTATATCCCAGGTTTGCAAAGCCTGATAAGCTCGGCAATGAGTTTGAATATTTATTCTTGATATCAAGTTTCTGCAATTCACGTTGTGTTGTTAACACTTTATACTCAATTCTGTTTTGAGGATCAAAGCCCTGTTCATATTCAGCTGCTATATTTTCACTAACCTGAAAATTATCCAGTGTGCCTTCTACGGCCAGCGGCTGATCCATCGGGTAATTCATCTGGAATTTCAGAAGTGTGAGACTCAGGTTCTGAAGATTAATGAACTTCAATCTTTCTGATTTCAGGTTATTCAGTGTTACCTTGATGCGATCAACATCAATCTCTTCTGCAAAACCATTTTTATTCATGGCGGTTGTACTTCTCAGTAAAGAATCAACACGTGCTATATTATTATCGAAAAGATTGATTCGCTCATTGTTAACCAACACAGCGTAGTATGCCTTTGTTACATTCTCTACAACTTGTATCTGTGTTTGCTGTTCTGTTTTATAGGCTAGTTCTTTATAGGTACCCGCTGCCTTCAGACCAACCAGGTATGTACTGCTAAAGAGTAATTGGTTGATAGTGATACTCGCATTACCGCTGCTCGGTAATTGAAAAAAGTTAGGAGATGCAACAACATCATTAGGTTGAAGTCCCGGTATGTTCAACAACGGATTACCGTCATCATCTTCTCCTGCAAAACCTTGTGCAGTTGCGTAGGTTGAAAAGAATCGTGGTAATTTTTGATTATGTTGGATACTAACATCACCGCTTACCTGTGGTAAACCTATACCAAAGGTCTCCTTTACTTTTGATTCCGATATCTGCGCATCAACACGTGCGTTCTTTACATCTATTGTATTCTCGAGTGCATACTTCACACATTCTTCCAACGTGTAGGATGCCGTGTCCGCTTGCTGGGCAAATGCCCCGGGCGGCACAATCAAACAAAGTAAAAGGATTTGATAAAAGCGTTTCATATTGGGGTTAATTATCGTGTTACAGTTTTTCTATTATCGTGTTACGGTTTCAGGTGCGTTCTTCTCCTTGCATCGCAGGTATTGCTTCTTTCCTTTCTCGGTTAAAATGCCGTATACAAAATGCTCGAATATCTGCATCTGTACCTCCGTCATCTTGAACTTGTCGTGCGAAAAGGTTTTATCATCAAAAGCAGTTTCAATCAAAGCCATTCGTACAATACTCAGTATTTCAGTATTGATCTCTGGTCTGTAAAATCCTTCTGCTATACCTTGATCAAGATTCTTTTTTATAGAGTCGTAAATGCACATGCGTTTAAACTCCAACCACACCGCCCACGCTTTTGGATAATACTTTTGCAGGTCGAACAAAAGCGAAGGGTTTATTTCATCAACGTTCTTCTTCAGGCATACGGAAAGTTTAGCCAACTCATCTATAGCATTCTCAGCTGTTTCATGGATGGCTTCAAACTCTTTCCGGCTTTCACTTAGTACCGATTCGAAAACCAGCGTTACAATATCTTCCTTATCCGTGAAGTGCTGGTACAGCGTTTTCTTGGATACCGAAAGATGCCGGGCGATGTCATCCATCGAGATGCTTCGTACACCATATTTTGTAAAGAGGCCTTCTGCTCCTTTTAAAATCTTGTCACGTGTGTTTGAATCTTCCATAGGGTTGCAAAACTATGGAAACTTTCTGCATTTCAAAAGTTTCCAACGTTTCCTTCAACGGCCTAAAAAGCTTGTAGGTTGAGTTTTTTGTGATTTTTTACTGACGTATTTTTCTGAAACAGTGAATCAGTCGCGCGAAGTGTCTGATTTCTGTGCCGAAGTGCTCTTCTCGAAGCTGCACCATTTTTCCTTCATTCTCCTCTTGAATTCCTCACGCTGCTCTGCCGGCATGTTGGAGAATTTTTCATAGAAACGATGTTTCCAATAAGGTGTGGACCCGGGGGCCTGGTAGTGGCGTTTGCCACCCCATCCCCAGAATAATATCTTACTTAAAACCAGCAAGCCCAGCGCCTGCCAGTATGTGATAACAGGACCGTTGAACAGATCTGGCACCAGCCAGTTCCATAATAACATGGTTACTACACCTAATAACGTAATTGCCAGTAACCCCAACACCGCGCATTTTGCAAAATCTAACTTTCTCATAACTCTGTTGTTGGCCTATATATCATTATATAATCGTTGCAATTTTTTTCGAAGCGCGAGAATAGCATATCGCTTCCTGGAAAGCAATGTATTAATGGAAACGCCAGTCTGTTCTGCTATATCGCGAAAACTGCGCTCTTCTATTTCGTTGAGAATAAAGATCTCGCGTTGTTCCGGTGGCAATTCATCGAGCGCTTCCATGATCGCTTCCCAGATAGCCTCGCGCAGGTATGAATCTTCCGGAGTGTTACCCAGATCGGGTAGAATTTCCTGTAATGTGATGGGGGCATCTTCTTCCAACCCGGTGGCTATACCAAAGTCGGCACGTTGTGGCCGGGCGGCTTCTCTGCGATAACGGTCGATGATCTTGTTACGGGCTACTGAAAATAACCAGGACGTAACGCGGTCGATCGACTCGATGGTTTCATAACCCGCTACAAATTGATAAAAGACATCCTGGAGAATATCTTCTGCCTCTTCAACAGTAGACACACGATTACGGATAAAGCTCAGCAACCTGTCTTTCTCCTTTAGAAATGTCTGTTCTTTTATTTGCATGGCCAGTTCCATCGCCTTCACATTGCTTTAGTTAGCTTGAAAGACGGTGCTATGTATCTATTTATTTTAGGTTAATCGAAAATAAGTAGGCGAACAGCAGCCTCCAGTCGGTAAGATATTTTAATTTGTCGGCCTGCACAGCCATGAATGAACCAACACCGGAGTTATTTTACACCAAACTTGGTAACGGGAAAGAAGTACTCCTGCTATTTCACGGCTTCGGACAAGACAATACTGCTTTTACGCCACTTGCGCGATCGCTCTCGCAGCGCTATACCTGCTATATATTCGATCTTTACTTTCACGGCAAAAGCAAGTGGGCACACAACGAGCAACCTTTAGAGAAGAAAGAATGGCGTGCTATACTGCAACGTTTTCTTCACGATAATCGGATCAGCTCTTTTTCGTTGCTGGGTTACAGTATGGGCGGAAAATTTGTACTGGCCACGTTGGAAGCTTACGCAGATAAAGTAAATAAAGTTTTTCTGCTTGCACCCGATGGTGTGAAAACTAATTTCTGGTATTACCTCGCTACCTATCCGGTGTTATTGCGAAAGCTTTTCAGAAGTATGATCAACCATCCGGATCGCTTTCTCTCCATCAGCAAAACTCTGCACCGCTTCGGCATCATCGATAAAAGTATTCTTCGTTTTGCTGAGTATCAGATGAATACAACTGAAAAGCGCGAGCGCGTATATTACTCCTGGGTTGTGTTTCGAAAGCTCCGATTCGATATAGCTTCGCTGGCAACACTCGCGAATCAACATGCTATACCAGTAACGATCATTGTTGGCAAGTATGACAAAGTTATTCCGCCGGCGAGCATGAATACGTTCGTAACACGGCTGCACGAACCTCGCTTCATTGTGATGGAAGCGGGCCATAACTTCCTTACACATCCGGAACTTGCCCGGCTTATCTGAGTGTTAAAAAGTTATCAAGACAATATTTAAAGAAAACACTCCCATTCCTGCAAAATCCTTGTATTTTTGCAGGCTCAAATCCGAGTCTAATCCAATGATTTTATTCTTTCGTTCGAAAGCCAACACCATTTACGCGGTTGGCACGGTACAGCCTTTGCAAAATTCAGACATTCAGAAACTTATCTGGCTTTTTGGTAAAGCTGAGCCGCTCTCAGAAAAAACGTTAACCGGAAATTTCATCGGCCCTCGTAAAGAAATGATTACTCCGTGGAGTACCAATGCCGTAGAAATTACGCAAACCATGGGCATCAATGGTATTCAGCGCATTGAAGAATTTTTTGCTGTAGAAAACGATGCTGTGAAGTATGACAAAATGCTGCAGGTACTTTACAAATCGCTGGATCAGGATCTCTTTACGATTCATCATACACCCGAGCCGATCATCGCCATTGATGATATTGCAGCGTACAACGAGAAAGAAGGATTGGCTTTGAGCAAGGTTGAAATTGAATACCTTGAAAATGTAAGCAAGCAACTCGGACGTAAACTAACCGACAGTGAAGTGTTCGGCTTCTCGCAGGTGAACTCGGAACACTGCCGCCACAAGATCTTCAACGGTACATTTATCATTGACGGTAAAGAAAAAGAGTCTACACTTTTTCAACTGATCAAAAAGACATCGAAAGAAAATCCGAATTATATAGTATCGGCTTATAAAGACAACGTAGCGTTTATCAAAGGTCCGGTAATTGAACAGTTCGCCCCTGCACGCCAGGATATAGCCGACTTCTTTACCATTGAAGATATAGCTTCTGTAATTTCTTTAAAGGCAGAAACCCACAACTTCCCTACTACGGTTGAACCCTTCAACGGTGCGGCTACCGGTTCTGGTGGTGAGATACGCGATCGCCTCGCAGGTGGTAAAGGAGCATTGCCACTGGCAGGTACGGCAGTATATATTACCTCCTACCCTCGCCTTGAAAACGGAAGACCGTGGGAGAAAAAATTTGATGCGCGTAAATGGCTATATCAATCTCCGGAAGAAATCCTGATCAAAGCATCCGATGGTGCTTCTGATTTCGGTAACAAATTCGGTCAGCCGGTTATTGCCGGAAGTGTACTCACCTTCGAGCACATTGAAGACAACAAGAAGTATGGTTTCGATAAAGTGATCATGCTGGCCGGTGGTATAGGATTCGGGAAAGAAAAAGACAGCAAGAAGGAACATCTCGAAGCTGGTGATAAAATTGTATTGCTCGGTGGTGATAACTATCGCATCGGTATGGGTGGTAGTGCTGTATCATCAGTAGCTACCGGTGAGTACGGAAATGCGATTGAGCTTAACGCGATACAACGCTCGAACCCGGAAATGCAGAAGCGTGTGATGAACGCGATTCGCGCCATGGTCGAGTCGGGTATAAATCCGATCGTTTCCATTCACGATCACGGTGCCGGTGGACACTTCAATTGTCTATCAGAATTACTGGAAGAGACTGGTGGCACTATAGAGGTTGATAAACTTCCTGTCGGTGACCCCACCTTATCAGATAAAGAAATCATCAGCAACGAATCGCAGGAACGCATGGGTCTCGCGATTAAACAAAAAGATATAGAGTTACTGAAGAAAGTTTCAGAACGCGAGCGTGCACCGATGTATGTAATTGGTGAAGCTACAGGCGACAATAAATTACTCTTTAAAAAAGATGGTCAGCCGCAAAAGCCGATAGACTTTGAAGTAAAACATTTACTCGGTTCATCTCCGAAAACTATACTTACCGATAAAACGCAGGCGAGTAACTTCAAGCCACTGCAATACGATGCAGCTAAACTGAATGAATACCTCGAGCAGGTACTTCAACTCGAAGCGGTAGCTTGTAAAGATTGGCTCACAAATAAAGTTGACCGTTCCGTAACCGGTAAAGTTGCCACACAACAAACATGCGGTCCTATACAATTACCGCTGAACAATGTTGGCGTTATGGCGCTTGACTATACCGGCAGCAAAGGTGTAGCTACTTCCATTGGTCATGCACCGGGCGCAGCACTGGTTGATCCTATAGCCGGAAGTAAACTTGCTATAGCCGAATCGCTCACCAATATAGTGTGGGCTCCGCTTACACATGGTTTGAAAGGTGTATCGCTCAGTGCTAACTGGATGTGGCCCGCCAAACAGGAAGGTGAAAACGCAAGACTATATCAGGCTGTTGAAGCCGTGAGCGATTTCGCCATCAAGCTGGGTATAAATATACCTACCGGTAAAGATTCACTTTCCATGACGCAGAAATATCCGAATGGTGAAGTGGTATATTCTCCGGGTACGGTAATTATTTCTGCCGGTGCAGAAGTAAGTGATATCACGAAAACAGTTTCCCCTGTTCTTGAAAAAGAAGCCGGATCGAAAGTTATACTCATCGACTTCTCAGGCGATGAACGTAAACTCGGAGGCAGCAGCTTTGCACAGGTATTGAACCTGCTGGGCAACGAAGTGCCTACGGTGCAAAACGAAAGTTATTTTGCTAAAGCATTTGAAAGTATACAGCAACTGATTGCACAGAATCTGATTCTTGCAGGGCATGATATCTCCGAAGGTGGATTGATCACAGCTCTTCTCGAAATGACGTTTGCTCAACCAGGTGTTGGTCTGACACTCAATATAGCTTCCGCTGATAACGATATCATTAAAGTGTTGTTTGCTGAAAATCCGGGCGTAGTAATTCAGGTCTCGGTTGAAGCAAAAGCAACGGCTGTGTTGAAAGAGAATGGCATCCGCTATAATATACTCGGCCATGTAAGCGATGAACGCAACCTCACTATCAATCACCAAAACAACCTGCTGAAGTTTGATATTGACAAGCTTCGTGATGTATGGTATAAAACTTCTTTCCTGCTCGATAGCAAACAACGTCCGGCTAAACATGCCGAGAGCCGCTATACGCACTATAAGAAACATGTATTGAGCTATAACTTCCAGCCGAAGTTCGATGGTAAATTTGAAACGTATGGCATCAATGCGAAGCGCAGAAAGCCTTCGGGTTTAAAAGCAGCGATCATGCGCGAGAAGGGTGTGAATGGCGATCGTGAAATGGCATACTCCCTATATCTGGCGGGCTTCGATGTAAAAGATATACACATGACCGACTTGATCTCTGGTCGTGAAGATCTGTCGGATGTAAATCTTATAGTTTTTGTAGGAGGATTCTCCAACTCGGATGTACTCGGTTCTGCAAAAGGATGGGCTGGTGCATTCCTCTATAATCCAAAGGCAAAACAAGCTCTTGACAATTTCTACAAACGAAATGATACGTTGAGTCTGGGTGTTTGTAACGGATGCCAGCTGGTAATGGAATTAGGATTACTATATCCGGAGATGGGCGAAGAACATCCGCGCATGCATCACAATGGCTCGGGTAAATTTGAATCGATTTTCGTGAACGTTACTATACCAGAGAACAACTCCGTAATGCTGAAGAGCTTTGCTGGTGCAAGACTTGGTGTATGGGTAGCGCACGGTGAAGGACGTTTCCGCTTACCTTCCGATAACAATACATTTGCTATAGCAGCACAATACTCACACACTGAGTATCCCGGTAATCCAAATGATTCTGATCATGCTGTTGCTGCGCTTTGCTCGAAAGACGGTCGTCACTTGGCTATTATGCCACATATTGAACGCTCACTCTTCCCATGGAACTGGGGATTTTACCCCTCAGAGCGGAAGCAGGATGTCGTGTCTCCGTGGATTGAAGCTTTCGTGAATGCACGGGAATGGATCAAAAAAATTAAATCGTAATAAAGGTTTCGGCCGGCTGTTGTTCTGATGAATCAATAACCTTATATTCACAGAATAACATGCCGGCATATGAAGACGATCGCACTCCCTCTCGTGGTATTGGCACTTCTCACCTCGTGCCTTGGATACAAAGAATTACCTGTCGAATACGATTATAGTTATAAAGGTAATTTTAAGAAGTATAAAACTTTCGACATCATGAAGCCTGCAGGTCCTGCAGACTCCAGCATGACGAACAACATCATCGAGAAATCGATCGTTGCCCGTATGAAATTTCTCGGCTATAGGCAATCTACCAGCAAGCCCCATCTCATCATCGGTTTCAAAATGTTTAATGATAGTCTCCGCTTCAATGGCTATAATCAACCTGCTATTGAAGAGTGGGTAAAGACGCAGAACGATAACATTGAATACGATGCACAGAAATTTAATCTGAAGACCGGTACACTTCTCATTCAGTTTTATGACAGACGCCAGAACCGATCTATCTGGCAAGGTTATGCTACTACCATGTATGGCACCATCGACTTTAATAACAGCAGACATTTACGAAATGCAGTTATATCCATCCTTGATAAATATCGTTTCTGGGCTGAAGGTTTTATGGAAGGCGGTACTACGGTATCAAACCAGGAAAATGATTTTTAATTTTTTTTACAGAGATTAACATTTCTGAAAAATAATTCTACCTTTGCAATCCCAAATTCATGGGACTGACATCGAATTGACGATTCAGCGACAACATTGTCCGATGGTGTAACTGGCAACACGCCTGATTTTGATTCAGGAAAGTCCAGGTTCGAGCCCTGGTCGGACAACCAGAATAAGAATCCCGCTTACGCGGGATTCTTCGTTTGTAAAACGGAATCAGATAATAAGAAACTGATAACGACTAACGGCACTAACCATGGCAGTTAAAATCTTTAGCGGAAGAGCTACAACCTACCTGGCTGAGAAAATCGCCAACGCTTATGGAGAGCGCTTAGGTGAAGTAAACTATCAGCAATTCAGTGACGGTGAAATGTCGCCCTATATTACTGAATCCGTTCGCGGCCATGAAGTATTCCTGATTCAATCAACCTTCCCTCCTGCTGATAACCTGATGGAATTATTGTTAATGGTAGATGCGGCCAAACGTGCCAGTGCATCCAGCGTTAACGTTGTGATTCCATATTTCGGATATGCTCGCCAGGATAGAAAAGATAAACCACGTGTTGCTATAGCAGCGAAGCTTCATGCCAATCTGATATCAGCAGCCGGAGCATCACGCATTATGGCGTGTGACTTACACGCAGATCAGATCCAGGGTTTCTTTGATATACCTGTGGATCACCTCGATGGCTCCTATATATTCGTTCCGTATCTTAAATCATTAGGTCTTTCCGATATCATGTTTGCATCTCCGGATGTAGGCGGTATAAAGCGCGCGAGAGCGTTTGCTAAATTCTTTGATGCCGAACTTGCTGTCTGCGACAAGCACAGAAAAGAAGCCAACAAAGTTGAGTCGATGCGATTGATTGGTGAAGTAGATGGTAAAGATGTTATACTTGTTGATGACCTCGTTGACACAGCCGGAACGATCTGTAAAGCTGCTGCTCTTCTGAAAGAGAAAGGTGCTAAATCAGTACGCGCGGTTTGTACACACGGTGTACTGTCGGGTAAAGCGTATGAGAACATCGACAACTCTATGCTGGAAGAAATTGTGATCTCCGATACCATTCCGTTGAAGAAAGAAAGTCCTAAAATCAAAGTGCTTTCAGTATCAACACTGTTCGCGAAAGCGATCCGTAAGATTCACGACAATGAGTCGATCAGTTCACTCTTCATTAAACTTTAATTCAGAAACTTTTAATTAAACAATTATATACTATGAAAACTGTTGAGATTATAGGGTATAAAAGAGCAAATCTCGGCAAGGCTGGTTCCCAGAAGTTACGGGACGAGGGTCTTGTTCCCTGCGTACTGTACGGAGGAAATGAACAAATTCATTTTTATTCTCCGATGATTCTGTTCCGCGAACTGGTTTATACCAACGAAGCACACTTTGTTCACATCAACATTGAAGGTGAAGAAGCTCAGGCAATTATTCAGGAAGTTCAGTTCCACCCGGTAAGTGAAGTAATTCTTCACGCTGATTTTCTGCGCATCTCTGAAGACAGAAAAATCAAAATGAACATTCCGGTTCGTTTGGTTGGTCAGGCGAAAGGAGTTGCTAAAGGCGGTACACTTGTTCGCAAGCGCGCTGCTTTGAAAGTATACGGCTTCCCGAAAGATATGCCCGATCATATCGATGTAGAAGTATCTGATCTTGATTTCCACCACGCTATTAAGATTGGTGACATGAAGATCGATGGTCTTGAGTTCCTGGATCCTAAACAAGCAACTATCGCTGCTGTTGAAGTTCCCCGCGCTGCTAAAATGGCTGCTGATGAAGCTGCGGCTGCTCCTGCTGAAGGTGCTGCTCCTGCTGCCGGTGCGAAGAAAGAAGCTCCTAAGAAAGAAGAAGGTAAAAAGTAATTTGATACCTGAATCATATTCAAAATCCTTCCTGGCAACGGGAAGGATTTTTTGTTTATTACCGTTTCGAATGAAATCTTTGAACCTAGTAATGAATCACGATTATCATTTTTATACCGATGAAGTATTTAGTTGCAGGACTTGGTAACATTGGCGCAGAGTACGAACTGACACGCCATAATATTGGATTTCTGATACTCGATCAGCTAGCTGACCAGCTAAAAGTAAATTTCACAACGGACAGGCTGGCGGAAAAAGCAGAGTTTAAATTCAAAGGTCGCAGTATACATTTGATTAAACCCACTACCTATATGAACCTGAGTGGTAAAGCTATAGCGTATTGGTTGCAGGATCTGAAGATACCGAAGGAGAATTTACTGGTGCTCGTTGATGATCTCGCGCTTCCCTTCGGCAGTCTGCGGCTGCGCACCAAAGGCAGCTCTGCCGGACACAACGGATTAAAGAATATAGAACAACTTCTCGGTGGACAGGACTATTCACGGCTGCGCTTTGGCATTGGTAATGATTTCGGTAAAGGACAACAGGTAGATTTTGTGCTGAGTAATTTTGACAAGGCTGAATTCGAAAAGCTACCCGAGGTAATTAACAAGGCAAATGAAATGGTGTTATCGTTCTGTACCATCGGTCCGGAGCGCACGATGAGCGTCTTTAATAATTAATATATAGTGCAATGAAGAACCAGGTACATATAGCTATACAAATTGTTCCGATATCCAAAGGACACCCCTACCCTATCATTGACAAAGCGATTGAAGTTATTGATAAGTCTGGTGTAGCCTACAAAGTAGGCGCCATGGAAACCGTGATGCAGGGAGATTACGATACATTAATGCGCGTTGCCAAAGAAGCCCAGCAGATTTGCTTAGAGTCAGGAGCGGATGAAGTTGTGGTGGCTATGAAAGTACACGCCCGTAAAAACGGAGATGTAAGCTGGGAAGAAAAAGGCATTCAATAAAATTACTGAATGCCTTATATATTTTAGGATACGGTAGATCCCGGTGAAACTATATCTGTAGGCTGAACAAGTTTCAGCTTTCCATCTTTATCTTCCGCCATCAGAATCATTCCCTGCGATTCGATGCCCATCATCTTCCGGGGAGCCAGGTTAGCAATGAACGTTACCTGCTTGCCTACCATCTCTTCAGGTGTATAGTGCAGCGCTATACCACTTAATATAGTTCTGCCTCCCAACCCATCGTCTACACGCAGCTTCAGAAGTTTATTGGACTTCTCCATTTTTTCAGCAGACGTTACCGTACCGATGCGTATATCCAATTTAGAAAAGTCATCAAATACGATTTCAGGTTTCAAAGGCTTTACAGGGTTTTCAGTAGTGGTTGCAGGAGCAGCAGCCTGTTGAGGTTTCTTTAAACGTTCAACTTGTTTTTCGATCTCTGTATCCTCCACGTTTCTATACAACAGCTCTGCTTTATTCAGTTGATGCTGTGGAGAAACTATATGTACGAGTTCTTCTTTCTTCCAGAAATCTTTACGGCTCTGTTCAAGCTCGCTGTTCAATTGTCTGCGTATACTCGCTGCACCATCCGGCAGGAACGGTTCACTAGCCAACGCTATATTTCCAACAACCGTTAATGCATAGTTCAATATACATCCTACAGCTTCCATGTCTTCTTTAGCAAGCTTCCATGGTTCTGTATCGGCTAAGAACTTATTGCCAATGCGCGCCAAGTTCAGCATCTGGAATTGAGCTTCACGGAAACGGAAGTTCTTCAACGCATCACCCATTTCTTTTACTGATTTATTCAGATCAGTATGAGCTTGATTATATAGCGACAAGATCCGCTTTCTCCGGTCGTCTGTGCCCGGCAACTCATGTTCAGAAGGAACTTTACCATCAAAGTATTTCCAAACGAGCACCATTACCCGGTTCACAAAATTACCGAGTATAGCTACCATCTCGCTGTTTACCTTCTGTTGATAATCTTTCCAGGTAAAGTCAGCGTCTTTTGTTTCCGGAGATATAGAGGTTAATACATAGCGCAGCTCATCTCTTCTGCCGGGTAAATCCTGAAGATACTCGTGCAGCCAAACGGCATGATTACGCGAAGTGGAAAGTTTATCACCTTCGAGATTCAAAAATTCATTGGCAGGAACGTTATCCGGAAGTATATAATCTCCGGCCGCTTTCAACATCGATGGGAAGATGATACAGTGGAATACTATATTATCCTTACCGATAAAATGTATCAGTCGGGTTTCCGGGTCTTTCCAATACTTTTCCCAATCGTTCGGCTTCAACTCTTTTGTCGCCGATATATACCCTATAGGAGCATCGAACCAAACGTATAGCACTTTGCCCTTTGCATCCGGCAGCGGCACCGGAATTCCCCAGTCAAGGTCACGTGTAATGGAGCGTGGTTGAAGCCCCTGGTCGAGCCATGATTTACATTGTCCGTATACGTTGGTCTTCCAGTCTTTATGACCTTCGATCAACCATTCTTTTAACCAGCCTTCAAACTTATTCAGCGGGAAGTACCAATGTTTCGTTGGTTTCAGCACGGGTGTATTACCGGAAACAGTAGACCGTGGGTTGATAAGCTGCTTGGGACTTAAACTCGTACCACACTTCTCGCACTGATCGCCATACGCATTCGGATTACCACAGTTGGGACATGTACCGATGATATAGCGGTCAGCCAGAAATATACCTTCCTGCTCATCGAAGTATTGATCCGAAGTCTCTTCTATGAAAAGATCCTGATTATATATCTTCTTGAAAAACTCCTGTGCAGTTTCGTAATGCACCGGGTTGGACGTGCGTGAGTAAATATTGAAGGAGATACCAAAATCTTCAAAGGCCTTCTTCATCAGTCCGTGATACTTATCAACGAAAGCCCGGGGCTCTACACCCTCTTTACGGGCACCTAACGTAATGGCTACACCGTGCTCATCCGAGCCACAGATAAAGACTACATCTTCGCCTCGAAGCCTGAGGTAGCGAACGTAAGTATCAGCCGGTAAATATGCACCGGCAATGTGGCCGATGTGAAGCGGACCGTTGGCATACGGCAGAGCAGCCGTAATGGTATATCGTTTAAAGTCTGTCATGATTCAAAATGCACGAGCGTGCAAAGATGATAATAGAAACGGAGGTAAAAAAATTCCTTCTGCGATCAGATAGAAGGCTTTTCGGAGTCATCGTCCTGTTTAGGAGGTGTAGTCGGGAAGAGCACGTAGAATTCAGTATAACCTTCAGGCGTAGTGAGAAGTCCTACCCTGCCACCGAGCTTGGCCGTTGCTGTCTTAACGATATAGAGACCAATACCGCCCGTCTCCGAGCGTTCTGATGCCCGAAAGAACATCCGAAAGAGTTTGCCAGGGTTAGCCTCGCTAATGCCAATACCGTTGTCTATAACGCGCACACGCACCTGTCCCTGCCCGCTTGTATTGACGTGAATATCCACGAAAGAATCAACGCGGTCGGATTCGTTATAGAATTTGATAGCGTTATCGATAAGATTCTCGAGTACGATACGGATCAACTCCTTGTCGGAAAGTATAGTAGCATTATCCTCAACATATCGTCTGATCTTGAGTTTCTGTGGAAGTCCTTTCTTCTTCTCCAGTAACAACACATCATTGATGATGGTATCAAAATCAATTCGTGCAACGCTGAGTTTCGAGTTGTTAATCTGGTTGATGATCAGCAATCGGGTAAGTATAGTATTCAGTCGTTCGGCAGTGGTATCAAGCTTGCTGAGGTAATCAAGCGCCACCGGATCTTTCACATCCATCAACGCCACATTGCACATACCTTTCAAACTCGCGAGAGGTCCGCGTATATCATGTGAAGTTTTGTAGATGAAATTATCGAGTTCGTCATTCACTTGTTTGAGTGATTGATTCACGCGTTCCAGGTCGACTGTCTTGGCTTCAACTTCCTTATCAAGATATTTATTCTTGTCTTCGAGCAATTTGTTCTGTTCTTCAATTACCTCCTTCGCCTCCGACAGCTGTGCATTCACTCGTTTGATCGTACGATTGCTTCGCTGCAATACCAACACCAACAGCCCTGCAAGCATCGCTATAATTGCTATCGCTATATTTAGGTCGCGTTGTTGTTTAATTACTTCTTCTTTTGCCGCGATGGTGGCGATGTTTTCGCGTTGTTCGTAGTCTGTTTGAATCCGTGATAGGTTTTTAATCATGGATTCATTATAAATACTATCCTTAAGCTCTATATACTTCTCCTGATAAAAAGCAGCTTGCTCAAAGTTTTGTATCTTGTTAAACAGATCTGAAAAGGCTTTGTAAATTTCGATGAGCAGGAGATTATAGTCTGTACCGCGCGCAATGGATTCAGCTTCGTTCAAAGACTTGGCTGCATCCTCCACCCGGTTCATCCCTGTATATATCTTGGCGAGGTAAACTAAATTTTCAAGCTGCCATCGTTTATCATCCCTGCGCTTTGCTATCTCGTACGACTTAGAAAAAAATTCTTTCGATTTTTCCCTGAGAGTATTATCATGACGTACTTCTGATTCTATAAAATACGATAATCCCAATCCAAATTGTCCTTCGATCCGGATTGCATCACTACAATTACTGTCACAGTAGATAAACCCCTCTTCAATATAACCACGCGCCTTTTTATAGTTATTCAATTGATTATAACAAAGACCGATGTTGATTAACAACCTATCCAGATCGTAGGTATCAGCAATTTCCTTTTTTAGTGCTAAGGATCGCTCGTAGTAGTATAAAGCTTTCTCGTAGTTCTTAAGCTTGAAGTAAACAAGCCCTATATTATTTAGGGCAATACTAATTTCATCCTTTTTACCTTGCCTTTGTCTTATTACCAGGGATTGAAAATTATACTTTAAAGCCTCATCGTACTCAGCTCTAAAAGTATGCGCTAACGCCAATGTATTTAGTATCTTCTTTTCCTCGTCTTCAAAATGATTACGTTGGGCACAGGGAAGAATCTCATTGAGAACAATTATAGCCATGTGCAGATTATCCAGTCTACGCAGAAGCTGCCCTTTAATTCGCATCGATTTAACTATACCTAAGCTATCACCGGAAGCCTGTGCTATCGAGATAGCTCTTTCTATATATACTAATGCCTCAACATCATTTGCTCCAGACAATTCTGAGGTTAATTCAACTAGTATATCGTAACGAGCCTTACCGGGATTTTCAGCCAATAACGCTTTTAAAGAATCAATTTTTGATTGCGAGTAAACCCAGTTGTTAGTAAACAGCAATGTGAGTAAAACGAACGCTAAGGATGGGGCCTTCTCTTTAAAAAAAAATTGGTACACGTGTGATCTTCAAAATTTTATTAAACGAAATACTAAATCCTAACAAAGCATCTTTGATGCACAATTTAATAACAAAATGATCTAAAAACCTAAATCCTTTAATACTATGAAAAAATTGATTTACATCCTTATGATTTCTCTTTTGACTGCTGCTACAATATCTTCTTGCACTGAGGAAGAAGTGACTCCTCAATCTGAACATTTTAGCGGAGGAGGCGGATCTGACGATAAAATTAAATAACGGCAAAATCAGTAGAGAACAATCAACTTTAAATTAAATCAAAATGAAAATCAAAGCTATACTTTTCTTAGCCATAGCGGCAGTGCTAACGCTCTCTTTTACTTTTGTATCAGTTAACCGGTCTTCATCTAAAACCATAGATAATTCTCAAAGAGAAATAAACGCCACCGCAAACGAACAGCTTGGGGGTTTTGCAATGGAAGACAAAATTTAAAAGCATTCTACCCGTTTAGGTTATATATAACTCAACCACAACAATGATGCTTATGATCAGAGATCATAAGCAGCATTGTTGTTTATAGTCAATTCACATTTTCTGTTCCCGCTCACGGATGATTTCATCACACTGTTCATGTCGCACTTACTGATATACGGTGTAACAGCAACTAGACCATTAAGGCCAATGCTTGAGGTTTCCTATGTCTTTAATCCCTCTGAATCTGGAAGAACACGTAATCCATTGACCTAAATTATGTGTAAGAACATATATTAAAGTAATACTTTAAGTAATAATATTTGACCTTAGGCTACATTTATTACATTTTAAAATCGTCATATTACGTTAAAAAAGCAACCTGAACAATCCGGTTAATGCTATTTCGAAGCTAAAAAATGCAGTTTCTGCAGTTTCAGACGCTATCTGGGCACAGGTAACCGGGTATGTTCAAATGAAAAACGACATCACCATTGAAAATTGGTGTTCTACTGATTTAGCATATTTGATAATACGGAACGGGGCTTGCATTTATAATACAAGCCCGTTCTAAAATCGATAATGACAAACTGGGAAATCATCAATTAACCATCTGCAGTACTGGCTTGCAAAAAATCAGGAAAACCTAAAAGTGTGCTAACGCTGTAAGTTGAAGGAACCTATATATAGTATATATAATGCCACATTGAATTTCAGGATTAAATCACTGTTAACTTATTCATTATTCAATGCATCATTGCTTTGACTTTATTTCTCTTAGCACCTCATCAAGGTGATTTATAGTTTCGTCTAATTTCTCATAATGTTGCCTGTTCCCTAGTGCAGCCACCTCTTTCAACGCCAACGCGCTAAGTCCACGAGCAGTAGCTACCGAGCTATTAAGGTCTTCCAACATTTTTTTGAATGACAAATCATTCTCCTCTAGTGTTTTCTGTAAATGCGCATAACTCGCTCCCAGCTCTCTTGTGCGTTCCTCCACCCTCCTGTCCAGCAATTGGTTTGCTGCTTTACGTTGTAAATTGCTTTTGTAAAGAACATACACTATAGCAATAAGAAGAACTGCCCCTATACCAGCCAGTATGGTCAACCATCTTTGCCTCACAATTACCTTATTTTTTAACTCAAGCATCTGTTGCTGTGCTGCTATACGGGTTCTATTCTCCCGCTCCAGGTATTCAGCCTGAACACGCATTAAACTATTGGTAAAATCTTCGTTATAAACGCTATCCTTTAACTGTATGTACTTACGTTGATAGAAGGTCATATTTTTGATATCACCTTTCTGCTCATATAAAGAAAAAAATTGCTTATATAATTTAATAGCTTCCAAACTATATGAAGTCTTAGACAGCAGCGCCTTTGCCTCCTTTAATATATTTTCCGTTTCCTGAAGCCGTCCGTGCCTCTGGTAAATTTTCGACAGCATAATGACATTATCGAATTGCAATCGACCGTCATCTATACCTTTTGCCAAAGAATAGGATTTCAGAAAGTGTCCTTCAGCCTTGTCCATTTTTTGCTCAAGAAAACATACTAGACCTAATGCATATTGTGCTTCCGTTTTGAGTTCGTCCGTACACCCCTGCTTACAAAATGCCAGCGCTCTTGCAACATATTCCCTTGTCTTGTCATAATTTTTGGTTTGTGTATAACACAAACCAATATTAATTAAAAGCATATCCATGCTTACGGAGTAATCAATGGACTTTTTTAACTCATAAGAACGATTGTAGTATTCCAAAGCTTTTTCAGGGTCTTGAATTTTATAGTATACAAGGCCAATATTAAATAATGCTGTAGATATCCATTGCTTATTATCCAGTTTCTGCATCGCGGACAAGGATTCAAAAAGGCACTTTAATGCTTCCGCATAACTTGCTTTAAATATATAGGCCATCCCAAGACTATTCTGCAACTGGCCGTACTCAAACGTCAGGTCATTTCTTTGCGCTATTGGTGATATATAGGAAAGAACATCAACAGCGGAATCCACGTGATTAAAGAGTTTATACCCGCGTCCAACGATACGTCCCGCTCTGACTATACCAACACTGTCGCCCAATTCCGCAGCAATGGTGTACGCGCGTTTTGCATGATAAAGGACTTTCGTTTCGTCATTGTACTCATAACACAGCTTTAGGTGAATAGCTACCGCTTCGGATGGCGAGCTACTCACAAGACTATGCAGTAGTGAATCAATTTTTGTTTGAGCATCGGCATTGATAAATACACCAAGATAAATGCAAGCTGTAAAAAAAGTTTCCCAAATCCTTTTCATCTGACGATCAATTATTTTTCTCACGGTTGGTAATTTGAGACTGCATTCCCTGAACTATTTCTGTCAGTTGGCTCATAATACTATATAATCGTTGCTTCTGATTTGAGGTTCTCGAATCATAGGGTTCATTTATTTTCAAAGAGATAAGTTCTCTTATGCTTTTTAGTGAGTCTTCCACATTCAAAATGGATCGTTTAATATAGACATCGTTTTGATCGAGCTTTTTCCCTAGTTCAATGTAATTGTTGGCCTGCTCTTTCGTTCGTTCAACTATTTTTCGGTCCAATAAGATGTTAGCAAACTTTCGTTGCGCGTTGTTTTTGTAAAGCAAGAATACTCCTATAATTAAAAATATTATAACGGCCGCGCCTAAGATATTCAACCAGCGTTGCCTTACTATTACATCATCTTTTAAAATTAGTATCTGCTGCTGCGAAGCTAATCTTTCCTGATGTTCGCGTTCAAGATATTCAGCCTGTACTCGCATCAATCCATTTGTGAAATTTTCATTATAAACGCTATCTCTTAGTTGTATATATCTTTGCTGGTAGATGCGCATATTCTTAACGTCACCTGTCCTTTCATACAACAGAAAAAATTGCTTATATAATTTTATAATCTCCAGGCGATACAAAGTTTCAGGAACCAGCTCTTGTGCTTCCTTTAAATATTTCTCTGTTTTTGATAACTGATTCCTGTCTCGGTAGATCTCTGCCAAAAGGACAATATTATCAAACTGTAGTCTACTATCACCGATCGCTCTGGCTAAGTTATACGACTTAAAAAAATACTCTTCTCCTTCTTGTTGTTTCTTTATCTTAAATGCGATTAGACCAGATGCATATGCAGCTTGCATTCTTATATAGTCGGAACATTTCGACCCACACATTGATAACGCTGTATCTATAGACGCTTCCGCTAAAGTATAATCTGCGATTTCTATATATGCCAATCCTTTATTGACAAAGAGCAGGTCTATTTGAAAATTATCATGTATTGACCTCTTTATTTGTAACGCTTGGCTATAGTATTTTAGTGCCTTTCTATATTCACGTATCTTATAGTATACAAAACCTATATTAAACAACGACATGGCAATCCTTTTCTTATTATCTAACTTTTCCATCACCTCCAACGACTCAAAATGGCACCGAAGAGCTTTATCATATTCCGCACTTAAGGCGTATGTAATTCCAAAGCCATTTAACAACCTGCCGTAGTCAACCATTAAGTTATTTCTCTTTGCAATTGGAAGTACTTGCTTATACACAGCTATTGACGAATCCAAATAATTTAAATCTCTATAGCTGAACGCCAATAATCGCCCAGCGTCAACCATCGCAAGACTATCTCCTAAATCATTTGCTATACCATAAGCCATTTTTGCGTGATATCGCCCCTTCTCAGGCTCCGTATATTCTATAGATAAATCTAAATGAATCGCCAATGACTCTTTCACAGAACTTATCTCAAGCAGTCTTAATAAAGAATCTATTCGGTGCTGAGCGTAGACTTCTGTTCGAATTGTTAAAAGTGAAATTAGTATCAACGCGATTTTAATACGTTTTTCTTCAAAAAATTTTACAGGTAACGCTTCCATTTCCGCAATGTTACAAGTTAAATCATCAAGCATAATCATATAGAAAAACTCTCTTAAAGATAATTACTTTCGTACTTGCGAAGATTAACTCGCGTTAGATATACTAAATGTTAATAGGATAAAAATCTATGTTTCAATTCCGTCAAAAAGCAAAAACTGAAATATCACGACAAGCCATGGAAGCCTGCGAACAAATTATCGCTGAAATGGGGGCGGAACTCCACGATGACCTGATCCAGAAGCTGTCCATTTTTAGGCTATATATGGACCGACTGGAGCGATCCGTAAACAATCCCAAAGAATGCGAAACACTTCTTATTAAAATGCGCGCTGACTTCCAGGAGGTAGTACAATCTGTACGAAAGATATCTCGTCAATTAATGCCTGTACGTATGGATGATGATTCGTTTCAAAAGGGTATTGAAATGCTTTGTCAGAATATGGAGCGGGCCAATACGGAACACATCCATTTTGAATTTACCGGTACAGAGCAAAAGATACCGGCTTTAGGTGAAACATATTTATACCGCGTTATACAAGAGCTCATTCATAATGCCTTCAAGCATTCCTCGGCATGGCATATCTGGGTGCGACTCCAATGGTCAACAGGAAAACTAGTTATTGAAGTGGAGGATGACGGTACCGGCTTTCATAAAATCGATGAGTTCATTGAGCGGTTGAGAAAGAAACATAACACGCTAAAAATGAGAACGCAGGTTATAGGAGCATCTATTTCTTACCGGCATGGACAAAAAGGACTAATAGCACGAATAGAGTATACTTTCTAATAGCCCCAAAGTATAAATATACCACTATCAGAGAATTCCGTTACGGTAAGCGTACGCCAGCAACGCTGCTGTGTTGGATACACCTAGCTTCTTAATCAATCGTATGCGATATGTCTCCGTTGTAGCCTCACTCATTTTCAAGTGATGTGCTATTTCCTTTGTAGTTAATCCGCGAGCTATATTTCGCAACATCTCATTCTCCTGGAAATTTAATAATACCGGGGGCACCTGGTCCCAGCGATTTGAATTCGCCTGGATAATCTTCATGATCTTATCCGGAAAATAGCTGTCTGCACTCAGTATGGTCTTGATAGAAGTAAGTATCTCCTGATAACCATCGAGTTTAAAAACAATGCCCTGTACACCTGTCTTCAAAAGGTTAATGATCAATTCAACACCTTCGAGTCCCGTAACTGCAATTACTTTAGATGGTATGTTTTTACTTTTAAGAATGCGCAGCAACTCAAGTCCGTTTGTTCCTTGCAGCCTGATATCCATTAATACAATATCGATATCATTGCCATCAATAACCTGTGTGAATTCCTGAAGCGTGGCTGCTTCATATATATTCTTCACGAATGCCTCCTGAGCTAAAAGACCTTTCAATCCTTCCCGCAGCAGCATTTCATCCTCAACCAACAGGATATTTATTTTATTCATGATGAAGCATTTCAAAATAACTGCCAGACCATATAGCCCTGTCTGGTTTTCCTGACAAAATATAGTGGTCTATTTCAGGCAAAACAAGAGTCTTGTAAGTTTGAACACGAAAAGTTTGACTGCATTATGGAAGAAAGATATGAAGCCCTTGAGAAGGAATTATTTCGTTCGAAGCGAATGAATAGAATTTTAACGCTGTATGTTATTATATCGTTAGGTTTATTGTTTTACCTGAATCAGTTTTAAAAATCAGAGGAGGCGATCCACTTTCTTTTTGTGCACTATTTTCAGAAAGCATCACCTCCTCCTCGTTTTTTTAAGAGCCTATACTATGGCTTCCTTATACGCCTTCCTTGGCGTTAACTGAAGTTGCTGGAACATTTCCTGATCTTTGATATAGCCAGGGTTCGGTGTAGTTAAAAGTTTATCACCGGCAAATATACTGTTGGCTCCTGCCATGAAACATAGCGCTTGCTCTTCGAGGTTCATGCGTACGCGACCTGCTGATAGTCTTACCATGGTCTTCGGCATGATGATGCGTGCTGTAGCGATCATACGAACCATCTCCCATACGGATACTTTCGGCTGATCTTCGAGTGGTGTTCCTTCTACGGGCACCAATGCGTTTACGGGTACAGATTCAGGATGCTCTGGTAATGTTGCCAATGTGAGGAGCATACCGATACGATCATTTTCCTGTTCGCCCATACCAATTATACCGCCTGAGCATACCGATATATTTGCTTTACGCACATGCTCGAGTGTATCGAGACGATCCTTATACGTGCGGGTAGAGATGATATCATCATAGAAATCTTCGCTGGTATCAAGGTTGTGATTGTATGCATACAGGCCTGCATCTTTGAGCTTCTGTGCCTGCTCCGGAGAGAGCATACCCAATGTACAGCATACTTCGAGGCCTAATGAATTTACACCCTTTACCATGTCGATCACTTTATCGAAGTCGCGATTGTCGCGCACTTCGCGCCACGCTGCTCCCATGCAGAACCGTGTGCTGCCTGACTCTTTTGCTTCTATAGCTTTTTCGATCACTTCATTTACTTCCATCAGCTTCTGCACTTTTACGTTGGTGTGATAGCGCGCAGCCTGTGGACAATAAGCACAATCTTCCGGGCATCCACCTGTCTTTACCGACAGCAATGTACATACCTGTACTTCCTGTGGATCATGAAATTCGCGGTGTACGGTTGCGGCCTGGTATATCAGATCCAGTACTGGCTTGTTATAAATGGCTGCGATCTCTTCGCGTGTCCAGTTATTGCGTATTGCGGTCATGTATATTCTATAGGTTAATGAATTAATGAAGTTGTATTTCAAATGGCAAACGTGCCTGCTCGCCCTGATATGTTTTAATCTTGTTGAGTTGCTGGTACCAGATATAGGACTCTCCTAACTCTGATTTGATTGCATCCGCTTTAGCGTTCTCTTCAAGTTGTGAGATCAGGTTTTCAAGGAAAGGTCTTTGCTCCGGATAGAAGCGAACTTTATAGTCATCCGCAACGCCTGCGCTTTCGGCCGCTATCTTTAGCGCTTCGTCAAAACCACCGAGTGCATCAACAAGTTTTCTTTCTTGTGCCTGTGCTCCTGACCATACTCTTCCGGAAGCAACCTTCTTAATATCTTCTACCGGTATACCTCTTCCCTCAGCAGCTTTGCCTGTAAAAGTATCGTAGTGTTTGTTCAGATTTTTTTGCCAGAAGTTTTTCTCAGCTTCGGTTAGCGGACGGGACACAGTATACATTTCACCGAACTCACCGGTGCGTACTTCATCGAATGTAATTCCGATTTTGTTTCCGAGGAATCCGCTCATGTCGAACATCATTCCGAATATACCGATCGAACCTGTTATAGTATGCGGCTGTGCAACGATGGTATCACATCCCATGGCTAAATAATATCCACCCGAGGCAGCGTAGTCTCCCATCGATGCAATTACCGGTTTTGCTTTCTTGGCAAGTTGTATTTCACGCCACATCATGTCGGATGCACGAAACTCTCCACCCGGAGAATTTACGCGAAGAACGATCGCTTTGATATCATCATCTTCACGCGCTTTACGAATCTCTTCTACAAATGTATCGGCACCAATTACCTGCTGCTGATCATCTGCTTTACCCGGCATAATAGTACCATCTGCTACGATTACCGCGATCTCGTTCTTGGAGCTTTTATAGTTTGAATACGTCTTACGATACTTATTATACTTGATGAATTTTATATCGTCTGATTTAGCTATACTCAACCGGCCTTTCAATTCATCGATCAGTTGATCTTTATAGTATAGCTCATCAATCAATCCGTATTCCTTTGCTTCTGCTGCACTATGCACCAGCATCTTGTCTGAGATCTCTTTCAATTTCTCTGCTGGTATATTTCGTGCTTCACCTATACGTTGCAGGGTAAAGCCATAGATCGAGTTAGCAAGTTCCGTAAGTTGAAGTCTGTTCTCAGCACTCATCTTATCCAGTATAAAAGGCTCTACAGCACTTTTAAATTCACCAACCCGGAAAATCTGTGGTTTTATCTCCAGCTTATCAAACAGTCGCTTGAAGAACGATATTTCAATGGTGAGTCCATTGAATTCAATTTCACCTTCAGGATTAAGGTATATTTTATCAGCTGCAGACGCGAGGTAGTAGGCGCTTTCTGACATCACTTCGTCATAGGCCACAACCCATTTACCACTTTTGCGAAAATCGAGTAGTGACTGGCGGATCTCTTCGATCGATGAGAAACCTGCCATCGGATAACTTACTTCAAGGTAAATACCTTTGATACTTGCATCATCTTTTGCATGCTTGATAGCATCCTTCAGTTGGAGCAAACCAATTTTGGGTACTTCGCTGGAGAACGGTAATCCTGCCAACGGATTTTCAACCTGAAGTTCGGTGATCTGAGCATCGAGTTTTAAATGTAGCACGGAGTTCTCTGCCACTACTACTTCTTCCTCTGCGGCTAATCCTCCGATAATGCCAATAAGAAAAATGAATGCGACAATAGAAAACACAATGAGTGCCAAGAACGCAGCTAAAAAGCTTTTCCAGAAATTCATACGTATAAGACTTTAAAGGTTCGAAATTAAGCAATACGCCCCCGAATAAAAAAAGTATGTTTGCATGACATGAACAACGGCATTTTTCTTTTGTTAGGAACGAATTTAGGCGATCGGAGTCAGCATTTAGCTTCAGCCCGCGCACAGATCGAGGCAAAAGCAGGAAAAATTATGAAAGCATCGGCAGTATACGTAACGGCCGCGTGGGGCAAAACGGATCAACCGGATTTTTATAACCAGGTGATCGAGATTGAATCTATACTCTCTCCGGATGAATTACTCAGTACAACACTGGGCATTGAAGAAGCGATGGGACGCGTGCGGACAGAAGCCTGGGGCGCACGTACGCTGGATATTGATATACTCCTTTACGGTAATGTTATTGTTGAACGTGAACAACTTACTATACCACACCCCCGCATGAACAACCGGCGGTTTACATTAGTACCACTTGCAGAAATAGCCCCCGAAGTAATCCACCCCGTTGAACAAAAATCTATTCGCGAACTACTCGCCCGCTGCACCGACACCCTCGAAGTGTCTGCGTTGGCACGCGCATGACGTTGATATGTGTACGTTGGTACGTGCTTACGTAAACACATACACACGTACACACCTAAACACATTAAAGGCTTGCGACTTCAGCCTCCGGAGCGATCTTTTTCACGAGGCCCTGAAGTACTTTTCCGGGACCACATTCGATGAACGTTTTGCCGCCATCTTTTACCATGTTCTGAACGGATTGTGTCCAGCGTACGGGTGCTGTTAATTGTGCGATCAGATTCTTTTTGATGGTTGCTATATCTGTCGATGGAAGAGCATTTACATTCTGATATACTGCGCATATAGGCTGTGCGAATGTAGTGCTCTCGATAGCAGCTGCCAATTCAGTACGAGCAGGCTCCATCAACGGTGAGTGGAACGCCCCTCCTACCTGCAGCGGCAATGCACGCTTGGCTCCTGCTGCCTTCATCTTTTCGCAGGCTATCTCGATGCCTTTCATGGTACCGGAGATAACGAGTTGTCCCGGACAGTTATAGTTAGCGGCAACTACAACGTCATCGATAGACGCACATATATCTTCTACTACTTTATCATCCAGGCCGAGAATAGCAGCCATGGTAGACGGATTAATTTCGCAGGCATGCTGCATCGCTGTAGCTCGTTTGGACACAAGTCTCAAACCATCTTCGAAAGACAATGTTTTATTGGCAACCAGCGCAGAGAATTCACCGAGCGAATGTCCTGCAACCATGTCGGGCTGAAATGTATCATTCGCCAACGCTACGGCTACTGAATGCAGAAATATAGCAGGCTGTGTTACTTTGGTTTGTTTCTGTTCATCGGCAGTTCCTTCGAACATAATCTTCGTCAACTTGAAGCCTAGAATATCATCGGCCTGATCAAACAGAGTCTTTGCCTTTGCGCTTGATTCATACAAGTCTTTACCCATTCCGGTGAACTGCGCACCTTGTCCTGGAAATACATATGCCTTCATAAAAATTATCGGATCGGGATAACTAATCCGCGCCCAAAAATAACAAAAAGCTGATATGTGAGAAGACTGCGGCCTTAATCGACAAATCGGGCCTTTAATTCCGGGGTGGGAATCATGCAGTGATCCTGCTTGCCGAAAAACCTGTAGCGATTCGTAGCGATGAAGTTATACAGGCCGTCCCGGATAAATTTCGGCACGAAACGAAAGATATATAACCAACGCCAGAAGCCTGAGAGATGCCGAGCGATTCGCAGGGCGGCATCGCTTTTCTGATATGCTACTCCATCCTCAAATACAATGACGCTATAAAGCTGATTGGCGGGAAGATTTACCTGGCGAAGCAAACGCTGCGCATAATCTGACTGCAGGGATGCGAAGCGAAATATAGCGGCACGGTCGCGTTTGATTACAAACTGAACCGTGCCGTTACAAAGATTGCAGACGCCATCAAATAAAACCGTTATATGGTTACTGTTGTCCATCCACGAGGTGAACCCATCCTTTGTAGGTCTTCACACTATTGTTCGGATCGAGGGTAAAGAACGTTACTTCTGCTACATAGTAGTATACAGCCGGTGCGAGCATTATCCCGTTGGATCCTCTGCCATTCCAATCTATATATATATTGTTATTCTCATCGCTAATGTCACCAACATAATTATATACTTCTTGTCCCCAGCGGTTGAACACTTTAAATTTAACTGATTTAACAAATCTGGCACACTTCTCTACTAACTGCGTAGGAGGAGTACAATTCTCACAGTTGATATAATCGCGAATATTGAAAGCACTAAAAATGTCATTCCAACCGTCACCATTAGGGGTAAAAACATTAGGGAGCTCATAATAGGGACAATTTTCATTGCAGACCGGATCACTTGGCTCGCTTTCATTCCCTGAGCGATCAACCGCGACAATTCGATAACAAAAGGCAAAAGATGGGAGTCCTGTATTGGTATATGATGTCTGTACTGCTGACACTTCAGCGATAAGAGTCCCGTCTCCTCCGACCGATGACGAGCGGTAAATTCGGTAACTTGCTATATCAGACTGACACTCAGCAGAAGTCGCAACTTCCCAGGTAAGTACATTATTATAGCGTGAAGTATCACTTGAAGACGTAGCACTATTACACAAACTTTTAAATGTTCTTAATTGTTTACAATCCAATAAGTCAAGAGTAAGTATTGGCTTGCAGGGGGGAACTGTGTCTCCTGGCTGCACGCAGATTATCTGTGAGAAGTTTTCAAGTGGCTCAGGTATCTTTGTAGGATTACCATAGCCTCCACGCGTTAATACCCGATAGCAATATGTTGTGCCTTCATCGAGTGGTGTGTTGTTATATTGTCCTTTGTCTACATATACCTGCCCATCGATTGTAGCGTCTACACTGTCAATTAATACCAGTTCATCTTCGGTTGAACCCTCCGGCCCACGGTATATCAAATGACGTGGGTGTGATTGTATCTGATTAGACCACGGTACAACAGCCTTCCAGTTTAATTGGATCTGTCCTACCTGAGATTTCGTGTCCAACCGCACAGCTGAGGCAGCGTCTGATGTTCCTATGAACAAGTTACCCGGCGAATATGCAGCAATGCTATAATTATATATACTCTCTTCCGTATTCAACCCCTGATCCAGAAAAGTAGTATCAACAAGGGTCGCTACCAGCAGAGAGTCCGCTCCGCGAGTATCTCCAACAGCGCGATATACTCTGTACTCATACGGAGGCGGGTACTTTATTTTATCTACATCAAACGGTCGCTTCCAGCTTACGCGAATCTGTCCATCGGTTGTTCCGGTTTTCTGCACACTCACGTGCGTAATGATGGGGACATCGGCCGGTATAGGACCTACGCATGTATCTTTGGATACATAGCTTTCACCGCCATCAGGCAAAGCAAATGTCGCTACAAGACGGTAGCAGTACATCGCTCCGGGAGCAAGTCCTTTACCTTCGTTATCATCTATATACTGTGTTACCTGTGCACCGGTAGAAGTCTTGGCAGCGATGGTTGCTATATTTTCATAACCGAGAAACTCAGGCATACCAGTCTGACAACTATCCGGTCTGAACGAAGTACTGTCGACCTTTCGCCATATCTGTATCTTTTCTGCATTGATACAGGTATAAGGGTCCCACTTGATGGTTGCCGTTCGGTTGCTGAGATTCAGTTGTGCGTCATTCCACGTTGGTGCCGGACCAACCACTTTTATGCGCCAGGTTTTATAGGTTACGAGTGATACGCCATTGCTTCTGCTATCAGACACCTTGAATACAACCTGGTACGGTTGCTCACGGATGTGTTCGCAGGTAGTATTCCACTCGAACTCCAGTTTACCCGGTGAGTTCTGAAATATAGCAGGGTCCGGTGAAAATGTAGCCGGAGATTCAGACGGTATCAACTCGAATATCTGCGAGAACGCTTCGATCTTTACTTTATCCGGTGGTATATCCGGATCTGTTCCGATGATCGTTTCTTTCAGAGTTTTACCGGCTTCTATACAAACATCTTCAGGTACTTCGAGATCAGGTCGCTGATTGTTACAGTCATCTTCAACAATGATCTGCATATCGCGCCTTACATATCCCATCGCTACCCATTTACCCAACACCTTCCTCCACTCGCGAACGATGAAAGCTATATTATATTCACCGGCAAAGCCTGGGGCATCCCAGGTAATGGTTCCGTCAAAGGCATCGATCTTGAATTGAGGCGGGCCATCATCGGTTTCATTGCCTGTAGCAAAGTCAACATAAAATTTAGGATCGTTGGGTGCTCTGTAGTTCAACACGGTAGCGTTACGATCGCGGTAAGGCACTACCATTTCATAAGACAAGCTATCATTTCCATCCGGATCATAAGCACCCGGATTATGAAAGAAAGCTTTACCAGAGCAAGCTCTGTCTATGGGAGGAATGGTAAGATCAGCCGGTGTACTGCAACCCAGAAAGGGATCGATAACGATTTGTGTCTCGATATAGAATGTTGTGTTAACTGAGTTATCCATGTTAAGCACACCTTCGTTACGATTAGGCTCAACATAGCTGATGGTATAACGCCCCGGGCCACTATAAGTATATTCCCTTGTATAGAACGCGCGGGCAATGCCGCGTTGCTGGTCGATCACTGAGTAGTTGGGATGTCCCGGACCAATTTCCGGAATCAGTATACGCGGGCTTTTATCACCGAAGTCAAGATAATCCTGGTCGCCACCGAATAAAACATTTGTATTCAGGGTGTTGGTATACACAATCACGGTAATGCTATACTTCCGTGCGCTACATGCTCCTATTCTTCTAACAATGATATTCCCTGCACGCAAGTGGGTTGCAAATGCAGCTACGCCAGACAAAATGAAACAAAGTACGAGGAAGATTCCTCGCAGCATACTTCGGGTTAAAAAGGGCGCCTTCATGGATGTAAATGTATTGTCCTGCTGATCAACATCAAAAGAATACGATAAGTTACAATATAAAATCTTCCAGTGGATATGGAAAGGTCAACTACTTTAACGGTATAAAACGCTTTTTATTCTTCACCTAAGTGGTTTTTAGTTGTATAGACCCGGTTTGAATGCGTTCCGTTGGAATCATAAACCAGCCCGCAGCGAGAGCGCGGGCTTTGCGCAGAACATCTTTGTATACGGTGTTGCTGAGTCGCCTGTTGAAGAGAGTCGTAGTACTATTCCATACGTAAAAATATTAATGTTTACTGCCGAAGTTTTTAACGGCTGTCTCGCACATGTATATATCGGAACTTGCCTGAAGATATATTTTCACATCGCTGAATTCTATTGCCCAGCTTTAATCTGCGCGTGTGTCACCATTTCTATTACACATCACACTAAAAAAATATACCCCATCTTTTTTCACTTTAGCCTTTTATACAATATCTTCGTATCAGCCAAAACCAATCACCTTAACCTGCTCATGAAACCTGACCCCCGAGCCTTGAAGGCTTCCTTGCTGAGACGCGAGCTGGAACTTCAACGCCTTATCCGACAAATGAAATTTGATCAACTCCACAACAGCCCGGTCTATAAAAATCTCGAGAAAGAACTTGTTACGGTCAAGGCCCAGCTAAATCTAACAGAATCCTAATCTCTCTTCGTTTCTCCGCTTTTATCAGAAAAGACAGCGATCAATACTATTTTTTGATCACGAAATATATTTTCTGATGTGCTAAAGTTTTGATCCTTCGGTACAAATCACTGAACTTTACGGGCTTAACTAATTATTGAATTCGACTTATGCGCGTAGTTGGAGAAATTCCGCATCCGGATTGTAAGATCACACTTTTTGCCTGGAACAACCGCTACCTGATCAAGTTTGAACAGGGGTTTCTGGAACAGACTTTCAAGATCCATGAATATGATGTAACGTCAGAGGCCGAGCTGAAAGAGCTGGTCGATGAAAGCTTTATCCGTGAAACGCTAAACCGATTCGAAGCCATGGGTGCCAGTCTTCGTAACAGGTTGAATGCGATAGGTTAATCATTGTATGGCCTAATGATTTAAGGAATAACCGATAACGTTCAACTTTTCACTATTTTGCGTCCCCGAATGGAAGTCGTAGAGAAGAAAAATAAGAATAAGAAGTATAAACCTATCCTGGACGGTATACCTGACTGGCCTGTATATCAGTTAAGTAAAAACCGGAAGGAGTTTATAGAAGAAGTTGCAAAGAAGTCTATTGCACGCATTAAGGAACTGCGTCCGACAACAAAGCAACTTATAGACGAACTTCAAACTACTGTTTACCGCGAACAGCAACGCATGAAGCGTAACCGCTGGCGTGTAGACCCGGTAGATGAACCTCGCTTTTGGGCTACCATTAAAGACGACATGGTGGGGCTTGACACCAAGCCTGCAGAAGAAGCACAGGCTAAAGCTGAGGAAATTCTGCATCGAATTGTTTCGCGTTACGCCAACGAAATTGCCGGTAACTTTAATGCGAGCTCCTATAAAGTAACGCGCGAGATTGTTAAGTTCTGGTTTGCCCGCTTACTAAACGGTGCGCGTGTTAAAAAATTCGGAGCGTTCTTCCGCAACCGCTATACCCTGCGTGATAAGATACATATTGTTGGTAAGGTAAAGCAACTGCGTAACCTCGCTACCAAGGGTACTGTCATTATGGTACCGACTCACTTTAGTAATCTCGATTCTATATTGATCGGTTGGGTTATCCACTCGCTAGGATTACCAGCTTTTATATATGGTGCCGGACTAAATCTCTTTAACATCAAGATATTCGCATACTTTATGAATAGTCTTGGTGCCTATAAAGTAGACCGCAGAAAGAAGAACCTGCCCTACCTGGAGACATTGAAACTATATTCCACCTTAGCGATACAGAAGGGTGCACATAGTTTATTCTTTCCGGGAGGAACACGTTCACGTTCGGGCGCGATCGAAAAACAATTGAAGCTGGGATTGCTAAGCTCTGCTGTAGAAGCACAACGGAACCTCTACCTGGACGCTGCTGATAGCACCAGCACGGAAGAAGTTCGTAAAATATTTGTAGTACCTGTTACGCTTAACTATCACTTTGTACTGGAAGCTCCTGATCTGATCGATGACTATCTTTCTGTTAAAGGTCAGGATCGCTATTTACCCGAGCAGGATAAATATGGAAGCTGGCAGTTACTGCAGTTCCTGTTCAAGTTCTTTACCAAGGGCTCGAACATTTCGGTTTCCATTGGCCCCGGGCTTGATGTAATGGGTAACTATGTAGATGATGATGGTAACAGTCTGGATGCGCAGGGAAGAGTAATTGATACCCGCGATTACTTTGTAAGCAACGAGCATGTAACGATCGACAAGCAGCGCGAAGATGAATATACCCGCATGCTGAGTCAGAAGATTGTGTTCGAATATCATCGCATCAACCGCGTATTCGCCAGTCACCTTGTTGCCTATGTTGCCTTTGAGATGTGGCAGAAGAAACATTCAAAGCTTGATTTGTTCGGATTACTTCGCTTGCCGGAAGAAGACCAGGTTATACCGTACGAAGAGTTTCGCGAAACCTGCAAGCGCGTGCGCAAGCATATCTATAAATTAAAAGATGAAGGCAAAGTATACCATGCAACACACCTGAAAGGACAAATCGATCTGGTGATTCGTCATGGTCTTGATAACGTTGGTATATTTCATTTGAAACGTCCGTTGTTGCTGAATCGCGAAGGAAATATTATCACAAAAGACTTCAACACATTATATTACTATCACAACAGGCTGGTTGGCTATGACCTTGAAAAGTTTATCTGACGATAAACCGGTTGGCGTAATCGGGGCTGGTAACTTCGGCAGTGTGGTGGCTAACCTTCTGGCGCAGCACCGGAAGGTATTGCTATATGCACGCGATGTAAAAGTTATACAGCGTATACGCGAAACTCGCGAGAACCGCGGGCATAGTATGCATCCCAACATCGAGCCGATTAACGATCTCGCAGCTATAGCAGAGCAGTGCGATGTGTTGTTTCCGATTGTACCTTCGGAGCACTTTCGCTCGATGATGAAGCAACTCTCGCCTCATCTTCACCCCTATCATATATTAATTCACGGCACAAAAGGTTTTGACCTGACGCTTACCAACGGACAAAGCATCGAGACCATTACGAAGCTTAACCGCGGCCAGGTAAAAACTATGAGTGAAGTAATTATGGAAGAAAGTGTGGTGGTGCGTGTAGGCTGCCTCGCAGGACCAAACCTTTCGAGAGAACTCGCGGCCAATCAACCAGCTGCTACCGTTATAGCGAGTCACTTCAACGAAGTTATTACACTTGGTAAACGTCTGCTTCGTAACGATCACTTCCAGGTATATGGCAACAACGACCTGGTAGGTGTTGAACTGGCCGGTGTACTCAAGAATATAATTGCTATAGCAGCCGGTGCGTTAAGCGGTCTTGGCTATGGCGAAAATGCAAAGGGTTTATTGGTGAGTCGCGGTATGGTAGAAATGATATACCTCGGTCGCGCATTGGGCGGAAACACAAAAGCATTTTTAGGTGTAGCCGGTATAGGCGACCTGGTAACAACCTGCAATAGTTCATTAAGCCGAAACTTTACGATAGGCCATCGTCTTGCAAAAGGCGAAACACTCAAAGAAATTTTAGCCAGCACCGATGAGGTTGCCGAAGGTATAAATACCGTACGCATAACCAAGAAGTGCGCTGACTACTACGGTGTGCGTGCCCCGATAACCACTACGCTTCATAAAGTTTTATTTGAAGATCTAACCATGAAGCAGGCCCTGCGATACCTGATGCGCTATCCGTTGAATGTGGATATTGACTTTCTTTAGTCGTAGTTCGGCCTCTCGCTGCAAGATACTGGCTTCAGGATAACAGCCGTTATACGTTACAGGTTAACCGTTATACGTGGGAGAGTACAGTTATACTATCAGATATATACACGTCAGCATCTGCAAAAATCAAAGTATATAAAATCAAAAGGCACTAAATCTCTTTGTGAAACTTAGTGCCTTCTTTGTGTTCTCTGAGCAATTGGATTTCATTACCCGCTAATAACAATCAACGGATAATGCTCAACGCTACTTCACTACGTTAATCTTCAACGTATTGGTACGTGCTTTCTCCTGAATTGGCATACTTGCCAGGATGATGAACAGATCACCGCTCTGTACGTGTCCTTCTTTCTTCAGTATAGCTTCTACATCTGCGATTGTCTCATCGGTAGAGTTAATCTTATCGTAGTGATAAGCCTGTGTACCCCACACGAGGTTCATCTTGGTAAGCAATGCTTTGTTTGATGTAAACACGAAGATGTTTGCGTTAGGTCTGTAAGCTGAAGACTGGAACGCGGTATAACCAGACTGCGTCATACCTACAATCGCTTTTGCACCTACATCTTTAGCCAATTTACAAGCTGCTAATACAAAGTTATCGTGGATATAGGTTGGCGAATTTTTATTTACATCGCGGAAACGGTAGTATATATTCGGGCTCTTCTCTACAGAAGCAACCGTGCGAACCATACTGCGAATTACTTCGATCGGATATTTACCGGCAGCAGTTTCTGCAGAAAGCATCACGGCATCAGCACCATCCATTACCGCGTTGGCAACGTCATTGGTCTCTGCGCGAGTAGGACGCGGGTTCTCGATCATACTTTCCA
>CBIHOZ010000045.1:0-43557 GCA_966211525.1 uncultured Chitinophaga sp.
CTGACACTTTGGGATACCCTGTCCTTCGATACTCATTCCATCCCTCGGCACTATTTACCATGTTAAGCGCAATGTATTTTTGAGTAGCTATAGCTTCTAGTTTTTGGCTGTCAGTAGTCGCCATATCAAAATTTACAAGGTAGGATGAGCTATTATTTTTGAGATATGTTGCTTTATCACCATCAACATCTCCTGAGACTGTTCCATTTGGCAGTTTATAAAGATACTTGAATGAAGCCGTTATGCCTGCCTCGAAAAGGTCTTTAGCTGTTCCTCCAACAGGTACATTAAGACCAATAACTTTTGCTTCTGCTTGTAAGAAGCAGCTTTCCGCCACTGTAAATAAAGGATAGCCTGCCTCAGGTCCTTTTAAAACACCAGTTGCATTGCCAGCCAGTGTTCCCTTCCTTTCAGCACCTGGATACCAGAAGCTCCCGTCAGGACTCTTCGGAATGCCAGTGCTTTCAAATCCCAACTGATTGGTACCAGTTTGAGGGAACTGATAATACATAGCCTTTCCTCTTCCAGGGTCTGTCAATATAGTTCCATCATAGAAGGTCATCACAAAGGTAGACGGTATCCAAGATTTCAAACCTGCACTTCCCGTATAACTAAAACCCCAGGTACTCCAAGCTGGATTCTGTTTGTTATTATCGCGAGTGTAGCCCGGATTGACCAATACATCTCCATCTTCTGCTTTGAGAAACCCTAATGAATTAAAATTATTATTAGAGAAAGTTATTTTGTTGCCAGCCCGGATAACAAGTCGTAGCTTAATGGTATTAGCAAACTTGATCCAATTATCCATATTTCCCTTGAATACAATATCATTAGCAGTTATTGCGTTCGGTACTATCGGAGATGTTTGTCCTTTTACAATTGCTACAATTGCAACATCCAGTTCATCAACCAAACTTCTATAGATAGAAGACGCATCATCGTATACAGGTGTTAGGTTGTTTAGCCCTTTAAGAGATTCAGAATATGGTATATTGTTATAAGCATCTACCAAAGACTGGAAGCCATAAACTTTCATTATCCGAGCTACAGAATTAACGTAGATGTTGGTGATGTCTCCGTCGGTTTGATCAATTATATATTGATAGTCCTCGAGATTGTCATAAGTTAACGACCATAAGTTGCTGTAATTATTCGGAGTGTATTTATACGATACAAGTTCATTAAAACCTCCGTAGCCTCCTGCATTGGCTGCGTAGCCACCAATCTGCATTCCATATGTATTGTAAGCATTCTGTACAAGAGCTGTTGCGGCCAATGCCTGAGGAAGGACAAGTTCAGCACTCGCTGAGGTTGGTTTATTTTTATTTTCATTTATATCTAAATAGTCATTGCAGGAAGAAAGCGCTGCAGCGACTAAAAAAATTAGTATTGATAATTTTCTCATGATTTTCTTCATTTAGCGTTCATAATAAAACTTCGTTAAAACGGCTTTACTTTACAGCGTAAGAGACAATGTGCCTCCGAAATAACGTACAGGTGGCGTTTGACCGATGTCATTCAAGCCTGTACCATTTCCGTTAGATCCAGCAGAACTATATTCAGGATCTGTATAGTAGTTATCTTTAGTCATCCACAAGAATAGGTTACGCCCTTGAACGCTTATTGTAGCTCTTTTGATAACTTTGGTTTTACCAAGAATCGACGCTGGTATATCATAAGACAATGACACTTCTCTTAGCTTGATAAAATTACCGGAAGTAACATAGTTTGACGTTGTATTTCTATTAATACCATCTGACCAGAAACCATTGTTACCATTACCATTTGCAATAGCAACGGTTTTGTTTTCCACATATGTTCCATCATCAGCAAGATATACAGAGTTGGGGAAGATAAAGCTTTGACGATTGTATGCAGCCGTTCTATAGCCCGTTCCCGACCAATCCAGTTCTGTGCCTATACCATTAAATACTTTGTACCCGCCACGATATTCAAATAGTATAGAGAAATGTATATTCTTATAACTTACCGCTGCATTCGCTCCTATCCGATCTCGAGGTGTAGCGTTTCCTAAAATTACGTTATTGGTAGTTGCAGAAGGTAAACCGGATACCCGATCTACAATCACACGTCCTTGAGGATCACGCTTATAGTCTAAGCCCATGACAACGGGGAAGGATTGCCCAGCAACTGCCGCAGAACTAGCATTACCTGATGTTTGTAAAGTCAACTGAGGTAATTGCGCAGAAATAGAATTTACTTTATTATCGAGATATGTATAGTTACCGCTTAAAGTCACATTCCAATCAGGAGTTCTGATTGGTGTCACACTTACAGCAAGCTCAACACCTTGTGAGGAGGTCTCTCCAACGTTGGTAAGCAATGAATTGAAACCAGTGGTATTTGACAATGATGTAACAACGGTCTGATTATCTGTACGCGAGTGGAAGTATGTAGCGTTAACAGAGATCATGTCTCTTAAGAAATTAGCATCAATACCAAATTCATAACTGTGAGTCAATTCGGGCTTAATACCAGCGTTCACCAGCCTGTTATCACGAGAGTACCCAGCAAGGCTTCCATAAGGGAATCCATTGCCTGTATTGTAGCTAGTATTAGGGTTAAATGTTGGTAACAAGTTATACGCACCCAAATCGCTATATACATCACTTCCAGGATATACAGTAACGTCAGAACCTAAGTTAACAAGACCAGTCTTAGATATACCACCTCTTAATTTTAGGAAGCTTATTAAATCACTCTCTCTGATAGCTGCAATTGCATCACTAGCCACAAATGAAACCTCCGCTGAAGGATAGAAGAAAGAGCGATTACTACTGTTCAACCTGGAGTCCCAATCGTTACGTGCTGTTCCTGTCAAGAAAAGATAATCTTTATAACCTACCGTTAGTTTCCCATAAACACCTATCAATCTTGTTTTGTATTCAACTTCACCAAACAGTGGTGTTCCTGTACCGTTGCTTAGATTGTATAAATCTTTAATGATAAGACCATTAGCGCTTGTTGCCTGAATCCTGGAATTATTTTCAATTAATTGTGTTCCTGCGACAAGATTAAAATTGAAGTCTCCAACAGTTTTATCGTACTGTGCAAGAAGATCAGTAACCAACTGGTTAGTGAACATAGCCGTCTCAGTTACTGACGATGGAATATCAGTCTTCGAGCTCTGATCAGTATTCTTAGCATATGTGGTATATTTATATCCTTCTACTGTAGATTTTTGAGTATAATTTCTCGAAGATATACCTTGACGTGCAATCAAGTCTAATCCGGTAATTGGAGTGAATTTAAGTTCAAGGCTGCCAGTCAAATAACTATTCTTATCTAATTCCCGATTGGTCGCTGCCGTGAAATATGGGTTCAGATACCATGGATTATAAAAACCATCAGGACTTGCAAATTTGCTGTTCCTCCAATCTTTGAAAGCAGTAATATCTACGTTAGATGGCATGTTCAGCATATTCTGATATATAACATCAGTCGCCGATGAGATATCATACTTGTTCGGGGCGTATACTGTTGAATAGGTAACTAATACTTTGTTTCCAACTTTTCTTGTACCGTTAACACGAATGTTACCTCTTGTAAACTTATCTCCAGGGGTAGTACCAGTTGCTGTTACGTACTGACCAGAAACCATTAGTGTTGACTTATCATCGCCAGTAGATACCGAAAAATCAGTTTGCTTTGTTACACCTATCTGCCAGAAATCTGCATGACCAGGTTTGTAGGTATAGGGAGTATATAACTGAGTGCCATCTTCCAATTTGGGCCCAAGAGCGCGAAGAGTGCCATCAAAAGCGGGCCCATATGACTGATTCTCTAAATAATTAAAATGAGCACTTCCATCTGGGTTTATACCATAAGCGGACCCACCGGAACCAAATCTCGTTTGAATCTTCGGTAAAAATGCCACTTGTGATGCCTGAATATTTTGAGACACGTTAATCTCAGTATGTCCTGCTTTACCTTTCTTCGTGGTAATTATTACAGCACCATTAGATGCTTGGGAACCGTACAAAGCAGCTGCACCTGCACCATTTAGAATGTTTACAGATTCAATATCGTTAGGGTTAATATTACTCAGCAAGGAGCTCGGCACTATAACATTGTCAAGAACAAGAAGCGCCTGATTGTTACCAGTCAGCGACCGTTGACCACGAAGAATCAATCTATACTCAGGATTAACCCCGCTGCTAGTTGCATTTATTTGAAAACCTGCCACTTTACCCTGGAGTCCCGCTGCCATATTAACAGCTCTTCCAGTGGTCAAAGTCTGTGAGTTAATGATCGCCTGTGCAGATCCAAGTTCTTTTTGTCTGGCTTGGAGACCACCCGCACCAGTTACTATTATTTCATTGAGTTGAGTAACATCCTGCCCCATTTGAACGTCGACGGCTGATTTTGTACCTATTTCAATTTCTTGAGATTGCAGTCCTATGAATGTAAATACCAACGTCCCTCCTTGGCCGGATACAACCATTTTGAAGTTTCCGTCTCCATCGGTAACTGTACCATTTGTAGTACCCTTCAATACCACGTTGACTCCGGGAAGACTTGACCCGTCTTCTGCCGAAGTTACTTTGCCAGAGATTGTTCTGTCCTGGCCCACGCTTTCAAAACTTATCCATAGCGAGATAAGCAGAAACAGTAGAGTTTTCTTCATACTTTAATGTTTAGGTTATAAAGCCTTAAAGTTGAAGAAGCTTGAATCACCAAAAAATCGCTCCGTAACGGTAATATTATATATACTTAACCACTATAAATGGGGTATACATATATATAACACTCAACGCAAACGATGTTTTCACATGAATCAGTAAGTAACACTTACTATTTCCTTCAAAGAAATATATGTCTACTCATTGAAATCAGCTCTAGAAAAATTACCGGCAATTTCTGAAAGGAAAGAAAGTAATATACCTTAACGTATACACTACTTCATTTTCTATAGCGGCAACTCACTTGGTGCCTTGATGTATGTTTTTCTTTAAAAGACAACAAAGAAATATATATTAACTATACTACTTAGGATATACTATAAATCGTCAGAGTTAAAATAAAAAAAGAAGGCCATCACACGATGGCCTTCAAAATATACCTGGATAAATAAGGTATATAACGATGATCTATATTAAACTATATCGACTTAGATAATCGATACAAGCTTATCGTTAATAGCTTTCTTAACTACTTCTGACTTGCTTCCAACTTTCAATTTGCGATATATATTCTTAATGTGTGTTTTGGAAGTTTCCTGCGAGATCTGAAGCTGTGCTGCGATCTGGGTATAGCTCTTGCCCTCGGTTACAAGTTTCAATACTTCTGTTTCACGATCGGATAACGGAGATACCGGATTTACCCAGAAAGTCTCCAGCAACGTGCGTGTAAATACAGGGCTTAGGTATGCGCCTCCGTCAAGGATCTTATCTAAAGCTGTCAAGAAATGCGACAGACCTGATTCCTGCAGTACATATCCGGTAACACCGGCTGCTATAGTGGACAGGAACAGCTCGCGTTGACGCTCTCCGGTAACAACCAGGAATTCGGTCTGCGGACGTTTTTCACGAATAGATTTGATTGCTTCAATTCCCTCAATGCCTGAAAACACGAGATCCATTACAATAAGATCCGGAGATGTCTTATTGAGTTCTTTTATAGCATCCTCGCATGAGCTATACGAGTTAATGAGTGAACAACGGCTATTTGATTCAATAGCGTAACTGAGCCCTTCACGTGTTCTGGCATCTTCTATAATCAGAATCAGCCTTGCCTTAAATCTTCCTTGTATCATGTTACTCTTTTTAGATAAATCGTTTAAATTCTTTCAATTTCGCATAGAGAGTAGCTCTCATTTGCTTTGTCAAACTTATCTAAGAAGGTATATGTGACACAATCCTGTTATTACTCACTACCATGTGGGGAAGTCACTCAGTAGGGTATCCGTATTTTTACTTATATAGTGGTAGAGATTGGATATTAAACACTCCGGAATTCGGATTATATATGAGATACTATTGCTGCAAAACGATTTACCTGAAACTATCCGCGTGATTGAGAAATGAACGCCTGAGATTGGTAGCTAAATAAAAAACGCACAGAGTACGCAGAGAAAAGACCCTCTCTATAAAAACTCTGCAACCCCGTGCGTAGACTTTCAATGTTTACAGAAGCACTGCCTGCTTCCCTATATTTCTTAAAAAACGCACAGAACTCACAAAGAAAAGACCCTCTCTATAAAAACTCTGTGGCCCCGTGCGTAGACCTTTATTCTATTTCAACTGGCTGGTATAGCTGATTGGGGATTTGTATTCTGAAGATTGTTCCTTCGCCAACTTTAGATTGAACTTCAATCTTTCCCTTTAGCCGTTCAATTGTATCTTTTACAATGAACAATCCTAAACCTGTTCCTTGTCCCTGATCGGTTGCCCGAAAGAACAAGTCGAATATTTTATCCAGGTAGGCTTGTGCTATACCTATGCCATTATCTTCTATTCGAATATCACAAACTTCTTCCGTGATCAATGCTGCAATTTTGATGAATGGATTTTGCTTTTGCAAGTCCATGTACTTTATAGCGTTCGAAAGAATATTTGTGACTATAGTTTGTACTCTGACCTTATCTGATAACAACTCAACATCCCCCGCTATATTCCATACTATACTAATGGACCGATCGGGGTAAACATTTTTAAGATTCTCTACTTCTTCTGAGAGAAGTTTTTCAAGGTCTATTTTCTCGCGCTGTAGTGCCAGCTTCTCATTACGATAGAAATTATTCATTTCATCAATAAATGAATCGAGCCGCTGCAGACTTTTCTTGATCAAACTTAGGTATTGCCCCTGCTCTTCGAAGGAGGCTTGCTCTGCTATTTTAACCAATCCGAGTGCCGACATGAGGGGGGCTTTCATGTCGTGCGTAGTTTTATAGATAACCTGATCCAACTGTTGGTTCGAGCGGATCAGCTCCTGCTCACGTAATTTTTTCGGAGTAATATTATATAGCTTTAATACTAATCCCTGAGGTTCGTTCTGATCAAAGAGCTTCGTGACATTCACATCGAAGTAAACCTCATGGTTATTACCATCGGTGAATACAAATTCGTCTGTAATATGATCTTCACTTTTTTGCAGACTGCTGGTCCATTGCAGCAATCTCTGTTGATCCACGAAGTCGAGAATACTCCGTCCAAGCAAGGAGGGTATTTCAACTCCAAGCACTTTGGTAACAGACGATGATACATACCGGATGTTAAACAACCGGTCTATTACTATTAAAATGTCCTCGGAGTTTTCAACAAGCTCTCTGAACAGTTCTTCCCTGCATTTCATTCTCCACAAGCAAGTTAAAAACCTGCTCTTTTGTTCCCGAACTACTAAATCAATATCGCCATGCTACTCAGCTGGCTTGATATCTTGAGATTTGAACCATTAACTGTTGCCTGGTTTAATTCAAATTTCAATTTACCATCTACTACTTTGAAGTTTATACAACTTCCCTTCTGCCCTAAACCATTACCATCGGTTATGGTTAAGATCGACTTCCCTGCCGTTGTACTTTTAATGGTGTCGAAATCCTTGTTCTTGGATTTACCGACATATACCACTTGGCAATCAGAAGATTCAGCAGGTGAACTCAATTTCTTGATCACATACTTTTTGCTTCCTTTTGGTTTGCCATCGTACCACTGCTTGAGCGTATTGAAGACGTTGTCATCTCCGATAACTCCAACTACAAACTCACCAGCTTCACCTTCATTTGGCCACTGCACATACTTAATAAAGTTGTACAACATAGCGGCATGAATTTCATGGGGTGGCCTTTCCTGGGCTACGCCCGTCCCGATCGTAATGAAGATCGAAAAAACTAACAGAATAGAGGTTCTCATAGATTAAGTTTATTTGGGCTCTTACTACTAAATCTATGAATTAATATGGAAAAAACCCCGAAGAGTAACCTCCGAGGCTTTCCAAACAACCCATTAAATCAATATCGCCATAGAGGAAAGCGAACCAGATACCTTCAGGTTAGATGCTTCGATAGCCTTCTGGTTCAATTCGAATTTAAGCTTGCTATCAACTGTTTTGAAGTTGATACCGCTTCCTTTCTCTCCTAATCCATTCTTATCCGTAATTACCAGGGTACCTTTACCCTTTACCTTTGAATTTACTGCGTCAAACTCGCCACTCTTTGACTTGTCGATGTAAAGCACGTGGCAATCACCCACTTCAGCAGCCGAGTTGAATTTTTTAATAACATAAGTCTTAGAGCCTCTTGGTTTACCACCGTACCATTCGGTAAGTGTTTTGTAAACGTCATTGCTTCCAATCACCCCTATTACAAACTCACCACCAGTTGCCTGATCAGGCCACTGAACATAGCGGGTGAAATTGAAAACCATCATGGAATACACTTCGTGCATGGGCCGCTCCTGCGCCTGTAGGCTCCCCGTTATGAGAAGGAGTGCTACTGCAAGGGTACTTAACTTTTTCATAGAAACGTTGATAGGTTGTTGTTTGATGATGCAAAGATAGATCAGCCCTAATAATTGGGGGATTCCCATAAAGGGGTTAACCTTATCGATGTAAGATTTTCCCCAATGATTACTTAATATAGCGGAAATCGTGCCCCGCCTTTAACTGAAGTAGGAACTCATATATGAGATTGATAACGTTTTCTACATCATCTTTATGAACCATTTCAACAGTGGTATGCATATATTTAAGTGGTAATGAAATGAGTGCAGATGCTACTCCTTCAGCAGAATATGCAAAGGAATCAGTATCAGTACCTGTGGAACGAGACACGGCCTGGCGCTGGAAAGGAATCTTGCGCTTTTGAGCAGTCTCAATGATCATTTTAAGCACGTTATTCTGCACCGCGGGACCGTAGCAAACCACCGGACCACTTCCGGCCTTCAGGTTCCCACTCTCTTTTTTATTATACATTGGTGACTGGGTATCGTGTGTTACATCGGTACAGATAGCCAGATCTGGTTTGAGCCTGCGCGAAATCATTTCGGCTCCACGTAAGCCAATCTCTTCCTGCACAGCATTTACTATATATAGTCCGAACGGAAGTTTCTTTTTGTTCTCATATAGCCTGCGCGTTACTTCGGCAATCATATAGCCGCCCATCCGATTGTCCAATGCGCGACCTACGAGCCAGTTTTTGTTCAGTTCCATCAGCTCGTCTTCAAACGTTATCACACAGCCAACATGGACGCCCATATCTTCTACTTCTTTCTTGGAAGCAGCGCCTATATCTATAAATATATTCTTCAACGAAGGGGCCTCCTCTTTGGCAGCATCGCGTACGTGAATAGCGGGCCAGCCGAATACACCTTTAATAACACCCTTCTCTGTATGGATATTGACACGCTTCGATGGTGCAATCTGATGATCGGAACCTCCGTTTCGGCGCACATATATATAGCCGTCTTCCGTGATATAGTTTACAAACCACGAGATCTCATCAGCATGCGCTTCGATAACAACTTTATACGCTGCCTTCGGATTAACTACGCCTACCGCGGTGCCATATACGTCTACCATGTGATCGTTGATGTAAGGCTTAATATAGTCTAGCCATATCTGCTGTCCTGATGACTCAAAACCGGTTGGCGATGCATTGTTAAGATACTCGTAAAGAAATTGTTTGCTTTTCTTATCCATGGTCTGTTTAAAAATTTAAAGTTTCTTGATACTATTACTTGACAGACTGGTAATTCCGAAATTACCAGTATATATCTTCGTTCATCAATTGCAGGTATATATTTTATCACGGTAACGTCTGCAACAGATCGATCCGTTTAATTATACTATAGCAATAACTATTCAATGATACGCCTTGCTCCGCGAAAGCGTTTTATATAGTAGTCTGAAAAAATGTTAGTCTCTACTACTCCCAGTGAAGACGAAGCATGAATGAACTTCACATTGTCTTTTGATTTCACATCGGTAACAAGACCTACGTGCGTTACCTTCCGTTTCTTTTTACCCGTTGCAAAGAATACCAGATCGCCCGGTTCAATGTCGTTCATCTTTTTTATTTCCTTACCAATCTTACTCTGATCTTCCGAGCTGCGCGGGAGCGACACATCGATCGCGCGAAAAGAATTGATAAGTAAACCGGAGCAATCCATACCTGCTCGCGTTGTACCTCCGTATTTATAGGGAGTGCCTATAAATGTACGGGCCGTGTTGATCACTTTGTCCACCTGCTTATCCCTAACATTCACTTGTTTGTGAGAAGCACAAGAGAAAAAAAGTGTTGCTACTCCAGCGATTGTAAGAAGAAGCTTTTGATTAATTTTGAGTTGAAAAAATGGCTTCATAACCTAGCTTAAAAAGTAAAACAAATATACTGATTCATGGCATTTGCAGAAGTATCCACCGGCATCATTAGCGAATTTGAGGCCATTGTTGGCGAACAAAATGTAATTATTGACCCCGAAAAACGCTACAATTACTCACACGATGAGACTGAGGACTATTCATTTCTTCCGGACGTAGTACTTAAACCGGGTACCCCTGAAGAGATCAGTCAGATACTGAAACTCTGCAACAAGCACTTGATTCCGGTAACGCCTCGCGGTGGTGGAACGGGCCTGAGTGGTGGTGCTCTGCCAATCAACAAAGGCGTTGTAATCTCCATGGAGCGCTTCAACAAGATTCTTGAAATCGATGAGCTCAACCTCCAGGCTACTGTAGAGCCCGGCGTAATCACGGAAATATTTCAGAATGCCGTTAAAGAAAAAGGTCTCTTCTATCCGCCAGACCCGGCAAGCCGCGGAACCTGTTTCATCGGGGGAAATGTATCTGAAAACAGTGGCGGACCAAAAGCTGTGAAGTATGGCGTAACCCGCGACTATGTTTTGAATCTCGAAGTGGTGTTGCCAACCGGTGATATCATTTGGACAGGCGCGAATGTTTTAAAAAACTCAACCGGCTATAACCTCACACAGTTAATGTGTGGCAGTGAAGGTACGCTGGGTATCATTACTAAAATTGTTTTCAAGCTGCGCGGCTTCCCACAAAAATCAGTAACACTACTGATGCCGTTTGTCACGAACGAAGAAGCCTGTAAAGCTATAGCAGAGATATTCCGAGCAGGAGTTCAACCTTCCGGAATGGAGTTCTTTGAACGTGAAGCTGCGATGAAGACAATTGATTATTGCGAGAAGATATATGCAGCTAAGGTAACAACACAATTCCCGGAGAACATGGATGCATACCTGCTCTGCGAGTTGGATGGTAACGATGATGAAGTACTGATGCGTGATGCTGAACGTGTGATGACGGTAGTCGAGCAGTTCCAGGTAGGTGAAATACTGTTTGCTGATACGGCCGCACAGAAAGAAGAGCTGTGGAAAATTCGTAAGAATATATCTCCTGCTGTTAATGCTTATTCTCTTACGAAATCGGAAGATGTAGTGGTGCCACGCGCGAACCTGCCGAAGCTGATTGTTGGTATAAAAGAGATCGGAAAAAAATTCGGATTCAACTCCGTTTGTTACGGACACCTGGGCGATGGCAATCTCCACGTAAACGTAATGAAAGAACAGATCAACGATGAAGACTGGAATACCAAAGTTGTAGATGGTATAGGCGAGATCTTTAAACTAACGGTGAGTCTGGGCGGTACATTGTCAGGTGAGCACGGTATAGGCATTGCCAAAAAGCCGTACATGCCAATCGCTATGCGCGAAGCAAACCTGGTGGTGATGCGAGGTATAAAAAAAGCTTTTGATCCGAACGGTATACTTAATCCGGGTAAGATCTTTTAAGTCAGTATAACTTTAACATGAAAGTCCTGTTGCTATAGCCATATACTTCAGGACTTTTTTATTTCATATCGATATCATTTCTTTGTCTGCTTATGACGAACACCATTATCACCATACTCGTTATTGCTGCGGTTATTGTTGTACTATATATACTCTTCAAGATTTTTAAACTTATTACCAGGCTTCTTCTCATCGCTATCTTTTTGATTATAGCATACCTCACAAATCCGAGTCTTGAAAAGCATACACTGAAGGTGAAAGAAAAGGCGGAAAAGGACCATGTAAAGTTTGGCAACAAAAGCGTTGCTATCAGCGATTTCAAAATCTTCTCGTTAACAAAAATTGTTGATGGTGATGATGAGCGATTGGTTGGAGCCGGACTATTCACCAGAGTCTGGATCTTCCGCGCATTGGAATAAAGAACTGTCTTTTACCATCTATACTCCGCTGATAAAAAATAGCGGCCATCATTTCCCTGCGTTTCGTTAACTTCCGGTTAATTAAAAAAACGCAACCATGAAATCACGTTTATCTATTGTCTTTGCCCTTGCTGTTCTCGTGGCGTGTCAATCTAAAAAACAAGACGAACAACCCGATGGTCCTACCAGTACTGCTGCTGATTCAGTATCAGAAACCGGAGGCGAGAATCATCTGTCAAAAGCACAGCACGCAGAAGGCTGGGTGTCTTTGTTTGACGGCAGAACAACAGAAGGATGGCACTTCTTCAAGAACAAAGAGAACAACAGTTGGGAAGTTAGCGAAGGTACCATTCACTGTAAACCATTCGTTGAAAATGCAACGAACCATCGCTCCGATCTCACGTCTAACAAGCAATACGAAAATTTTGAACTCACTTTCGATTGGAAGATATCTGCACAGGGCAACAGCGGTGTTATGTTCCGCGTAAGCGAAGATTTTGATGAGCCCTATGCTTCAGGTCCTGAATACCAGGTGATCGATGATGAAGGCTATCCGGGCGATCTGAAAGATGGTCAGTTAACCGGTGCCAATTACGATATGCATCCGCCATCCGCGAAAGCTGCCAAGCCTGTAGGCGAATGGAATCAAAGTAAGATAATTGTTCAGGGTAATCACGTTGAACACTGGCTCAACAACACCAAGGTAGTTGAATACGAACTTGGTTCCGAAGACTGGAACAAACGCAGAGCTGCCAGCAAGTGGAAAGATTTTCCGGGATATGGTTTAACGAAGAGTGGCTATATCGATCTGCAGGATCACGGCAACGAAGTGTGGTATAAGAATATATTCATCAAACCGCTCGATAACGCTAACGGGATCTAGCGGCACTATATAGTATATATAAAAAAGAAGTCATCGCAGAGATTGTTCGACCAAGATCAACCATGCGATGACTTTTTATTTTTTTTCAGATCGCTGTTTTTTAAAAAGAAGCCGGACATTTCTGCCCGACTTCAACTACAACCAGACGCCCTGAAAGAAAAGGGGTATTTTTAGTGCCCGTTCGAAGTAGCGTACTCCGGAACGGTCTTCACTGTCTTGATAATGCGAGCTGCTACTTTATAAGGATCCGCAGCAGAGTTTGGTCTTCTGTCTTCCAACCAACCTTTCCAACCGTTATCAACAGTTGCAATAGGTATACGGATAGAAGCACCACGATCGGATACACCATACGAGAATCTGTCGATTGATTGTGTCTCGTGTTTACCTGTTAAGCGCAGGTGGTTATCAGCACCATATACAGCAATGTGCTCTTTCACTACCGGAGCGAATGACTGACACACTCTGTCGTAGATTTCTTTTGAGCCTGCTTCTCTCAGCAATGAGTTAGAGAAGTTAGCGTGCATACCTGAACCGTTCCAGTCGGTTGCACCCAGCGGCTTGCAATGCCAGTTGATGGCGATACCATATTTTTCTGCAGTTCTTTCAAGCAGATAGCGAGCTACCCAAACCTGATCGCCAGCGGCTTTGGCACCTTTGGCAAACACCTGGAATTCCCACTGACCTGTAGCAACCTCCGCATTTATACCTTCTACATTTATACCTGCTTCGATGCAATAGTCAAGATGCTCTTCTACAAGCTCGCGACCAAATGCATTCTTTGCACCAACAGAGCAATAGTAAGGACCTTGTGGTGCAGGGTATCCGCTTGACGGAAAGCCAAGTGGTTTGTTGGTTTCGGGATTCCACAGGAAGTACTCCTGCTCGAAGCCGAACCAGAAATCATTATCATCATCATCGATCAATGCACGGCCGTTGGACGGGTGTGGTGTTCCATCCGGACTTAATACTTCGTTCATTACGAGGTATGCATTTTTGCGTGCAGGATCTGGAAATATAGCTACCGGTTTAAGTAAACAATCAGAAGAGCCACCTGGAGCCTGTTCAGTAGAACTACCGTCAAAGCACCAAACCGGGCAGCTTTCCAGTTTACCATCAAAATTCTTTACAATTTTAGTTTTGCTGCGAAGGCTTTGTGTCGGCACATAACCATCAAGCCAGATGTACTCTAATTTAGTTTTTGACATAGGGCGTTGTCGTTAAAAGTTTAAGTTGTTGTTATAGTTTAAAATTTGTTTCGTGTCTGGTGCTATACTGTATTTTTATATAGCTGCGTGATATATTCACGCAGCTATATATTTAGAATTAAAATTTATATACTGCCGCAAGCGTCAATGTTGTCATTGTGTCGGTTGCATCACCGTCTTTATCGGTATATGAATCTTCAGAAGTTTTGTCGAATCTGATTTCAGGAATGATTATCAATCCACCAACTTTATAGTTACCGGAAAGCGTTGCTGCAATCACGTTACCATCACCACTGGCATCAACACCAATCGGTGATGCAAGCGGATGTCCTTTCGCTGTAGAGAAATACTCACCACGTAAACCAAGTGCAAATGCATCTGACAGTATTAACTTCGGATATACTGCAACACCAAAGAAAGAAGTTGCATCACCATCGATATCTACAACAGCGCCTGTTCCGGTAAAGCGTTGACCTGAAGCGATCGTCTGATAAGAAGCGTTTGCCCCAAGGAAGAATGCATCGCTCAAGGTCCAGCCGGTAGTAACATCAACCTGGAAAAGATTTCCTGCCGATGCAATCAAGTTTCCATCAAAATCATCTTCATCCAGTGTACCATCCTGATCACCGTACAAAAGGTTCAACCAAACACCACCCGCATCTGTTGTCTTACCGATCTGTGCACCTATGGTATAGGTATTAACCGGATTGAATTCAAGCATATCCGTAGGGTTCATGATGGCTAATTTTGCTACGCCACCATCACCGAAAGAAAAGTCTGCACGAAGACCAGTATGATTGAATGGTCCGTTTGAGAACAAGTATGATGTAGAGTAGTTAACATTAACTGCTGGCGAGATCACTTCGTATCCCACGAAAGTGTTGAACTGTCCCATGTTCAATGTAACTGCATCTGATATTTTATAGTACGCATACAATTGGTTGATGATACGCTGACCGGTATATGAACCTACTGCAGGGTTGCTATAGAAAACAGCGTCACGACCTCTTGGACCAAATACAACATCGCCAACAAAACCTGCCTTCTCACCTTGGTATGATGCAATCAGGTTTACCATACCTAATGAAAAGCCTTTCAGGTTTGCAAAAGCAGTAGTAGGGCCATGACTGTCGTAAGCATCGTTGGTAGCACCCAGTGAAGTGTGCACATAGGTATCTACTGAACCAGACAACGTAAATGTCTTGGTTGAGTCAGATTGGCTATATGCAGCGAATGAAAAAGTCATGAGTGCTATAGTATATATGGAGCGTATATTTTTAAAATTCATGTTTTTGTAATGTGTTGGTTTAACATAAGGCCATAAGTATCCCGGAAAGGTGCTTTTACACCTCACAAGATTTTTTGCTGTCTCCGCTTTACTTTAGACAGCCGGGTCTCTAAATAGAATCGGGCAATTTCTTCAAGTACTTCCCTTGGATTGAGATGGGCAGTTTTTCATAAGGTTTAGGTTTAGGTTTGGTTTGTTGAAATTGGTTAATGAGTCTATCTAGAGGCCGGTTTCCCGGCCTTCTGTTAAACAACTTTCTCTTTCAGTTCGCTGAAATCCATCGGGTATAGATTTTCACCGTGCTGGCTGTAGTCTGAACCTACCTTCTTCTCTTCCGGAGTAATGCTTAGTCCGAATACCAGGTCAGTAACTTTCAGAAGTGCAAGTGCTCCAACAAATGAATAGGCAACAACCACTACCAGTGCTTTCATGTGTACAATGAACAGCGCTGTTTCACCGAAGAATAAACCGTTACCTGTTGTGTTCGCTGCGTTAACAGCTACGTTGGCAAGCAAACCGGTCATTACCATACCTACTGCTCCACCTACACCGTGGCAAGGGAATACATCGAGTGTATCTTCCAAAGAAGTTTTAGACTTCCATGATACTACTATATTACTGATCAGTGCAGCGAATGTACCGATGAACAAGCTTGATGGGATTGTTACAAAACCTGCAGCAGGTGTAATGGCTACAAGACCTACAACCGCACCTATACAGAAGCCGAGGGCAGATGGTTTTTTACCTCTTGTGGCATCGAACAGAATCCACGCAAGACCTGCTGCTGCTGACGCTGTGTTTGTTGTAGCAAACGCTGAAGCTGCTAACGGACCAGCTGCTAATGCACTACCTGCATTAAAACCGAACCAACCGAACCACAGTAAACCTGTACCCAACAATACGAATGGAATGTTAGCAGGAGATATATGTGATTTAGCTTCACCTTTGTTACGCAGATATATAGATGCTGCAAGCGCTGCGAAACCAGCCGACATGTGTACAACTGTACCTCCGGCAAAATCAAGAACACCCCACTTGAACAGGAAGCCTTCCGGATGCCATGTCCAGTGTGCTAATGGCGCATATATTATCAATGAGAAAAGTACGAGGAAGAGTATATATGACTTGAAGCGGATACGCTCAGCAAATGTACCTGTGATAAGCGCCGGAGTAATGATAGCAAACTTCAATTGAAAGAAAGCAAACAGAACCAGCGGAATAGTAGGTGCCAGTGACCAAGGCTTACCATCAAGTACATTCTGGAACATGAAGAACGAAGTAGGATCACCGATGAGTCCTAAGCCATTAACATCTGTACCAAACGCAAGACTGAATCCAACCAAGATCCACAATACACTGATCACACCCATGGCAATGAAACTCTGCAGCATGGTTGAGATAATGTTTTTGGTGTCGATCATACCTCCGTAGAAATACGCCAGGCCGGGTGTCATCAACAACACCAGGGCCGTAGCCGCCAACATCCATGCAGTGTCACCGGAGTTAATGCCCTCCGTAACGATGGTGGTGGGTACTGACGGCATGAATACTGCCAGTATGCTTACCGCGATAAGCAAGACAAGAAAAATAACGGACTTTTTCATAGTTATTTAGTTGTTAGGTTTAGATAAAGACGTCCAGCGTCATTTAACGGTATAAATTTTTTAACAATAGGGTAAAAATCAAACCACTTTTCAAAAAAAATTACAGAAATCGTTATAGATAGGCTTAAAATTTAACCAGCTACGATCCAAATTCGGAATATTTCAAAAAAATTACGGATAACGAAATATTGTACTGATTACAGAACTATGTATAGACATAAATTTTCAGGTTGATTAATTTTTTGACATTTTATTTTAAAAACCAAAAAATAAAGGCCAGGCGTTTCCACCTGACCTCACTAAACAACCAGACGCCTGTCCGTTAAACTTGGCGTAACCGGAAGCTCTTTATAAGAAATTTACCAGATTGTCCCTTGAAAAAGTCGACTAGCGCTTTAAAACACCAAATTTTGGATATACAAGGTTAATTTATAACCATTTTTAAATAAAAATACCAGAAATCGTTATAGCAATGTTCAAAAATAGCCCGTTAACCAATAAAGTTATCATTTTAACAAACACATTCCGGTTCGTTTGAACCGTGCTTATTAACAGATCACATAATTTTTTTCCACCACCACTGGAAAACCACTAATCCCCAGATACGCGCATGGGCATCGCCCGGGTTGGATGAAAACAGCTGTTGTTTTAATTGATCGATAGCACTGTAATCAAAAATGCCTTGCGAACGGATAAACTCTTCTGACAAAAGATCATCGGTTATCAATGACTTCATTTCATTCCTAAACCATTTCAATAACGGAACTTCAAACCCCTTTTTCGGACGGTTATATAGTTTAGCAGGAAGTATATCGCGGAAAGCATCCTGAAGAATTCTCTTTCTATACTGGTGATTGATTTTATACTTGCCAGGAAGACTAAATATAAAATTGACAACTTCATAGTCGAGGAAGGGAACACGAACCTCTAAACCATTTGCCATGCTCATCAGATCTACTTTGGTAAGCATGTCGTTAGGCAACACGAGTAACATATCCGTTAACAGTATATCATTGATGCCAGCGTTATCGGGTAGATATTGAAGTATCGTATTCTTACGTTTTTCAAATTCCTGCTGTGAGCTTTTCAATTTTATATCAGCATGTAGCATCGCCATGGCTTCATCATTGTGCGCATATCCGGCCCAGCGCCAGTAACGATCTTTTGCTGATAACTTCATCCCTTCACTGAAGCGCAATAGCTGACGTGCTTTGTTTGCCAGCGGATTATTTCTGGATTGAGGCAACGCTTTCCATAGCGGATGCAAAGCACCGACCATTTCTTCCTTGAATCCTTTATGAATGATTCGATTGAAAGCTGCATGTTTATTATACCCGGCAAACATTTCATCAGCACCATCGCCGGATAGGGCAACCGTTGCATGCTTGCGGGTTTCTCTGCTCAATATATATACCGCCAATGCTGATGAATCTGCAAACGGTTCATCGATATAATCGAGCACAGCATTTACGTGTGCATAGAGATCGTTATTGGTAAGTGAAAAAACGGTGTGATCGGTCTTGAAATGATTAGCGACCAATCGCGCATATTCCGTTTCATCAAAAAACTTTTCGTCTTTAAATCCAATGGAAAAAGTATGCAGATCAGGTTTGTGTTTACTAGCCAAGGCTGTAACAACCGAAGAATCTATACCTCCACTCAGAAATGCGCCCAAGGGTACATCAGCAACCAATCTCCGTTGTACCGATTCCTCCAGCAGCTGCTTCAATTTAGCCTGTGCATCCTGGTAAGAAATTGTATTTCGTTCGGCCGCTTCGCGGTCATAAGGAATTTGATAGTATGATTGAATATCCATCTTCTGCCGCGATACTTTCATATAATGTCCCGGCATCAGCTTCTTGATGTTCAGGAAAATTGTATCCGGTGCCGGTATATAATTTAACTGCAGATAAATATAGAGTGAATTATAGTCGATGGTCTTTTCGATACCATACTCTAAAATGGACTTCATCTCGGATGCAAACAAAAACTTATCTTCGTCAAAGAGATATAGCAGTGGCTTGATGCCGAAACGATCGCGCGCCAAAAAGAAAGTCTGTTCTTCACGATCGTAAATACAAAACGAAAAAAAGCCGTTGAGTTTAGCGAGACACTTTTCTTTCTGATCGATATATAGCTTGAGCAATACTTCTGTATCCGAATGCGAGAAGAACGTATAGCCCTTCCGTTCGAGCTCTTGCTTTAGTGATTGATAGTTGAATATTTCTCCGTTGAAGACAATGCAATAGCGTTTGCTTTCGTCCCACATCGGCTGATGTGCCACCGCGGTTGTATCAATGATCGATAATCGGCGATGACCAAGACCAACCCATTCGTCATGATAAACATCCTGATAATCCGGGCCGCGTTTTTGTATAGCCTGTGTAGCATTGCTGATTTGTATCTTATTAAATTTACCTACGAGGTTGAATGCAAAAATTCCCGTTATACCACACATGAACTTCTGTGAATTGATTTCCGAAAGTTAATGGTTTACAAAATATCTTAATTACTTTTCCGCATGCAAGAAAGTAATATAGTTAACCTACCCTTCCATTCGAGTAAGCAGGAGCTTTCTATGGGCATTGAGCTGGAGCTGCAGGTACTTGATCAAAAAAATCTTTTATTAACACCACGCGCTGCTGAAATTATTGATCTTGTTAAGAACGATGCTTTTAAACAGGAATTTTTTCAGAGCACGATCGAAATTATCACAGGCGTTTGCAGCGATGTACACGCAGCACAACATGATTTAAAAAATTCTCTTCAAAAAGCGAGGCAGGCAACTTCACAGCTGGGGCTAACACTTGCTTCCACGGGCACACATCCATTGGCAGATTATCGCGACCGATTGGTTACACCTTCACCACGCTATCACGAATTGATTGATCGCAACCAGTGGCTTATACGCAGAATGGCTGTATACGGTATGCATATTCACCTCGGTATGCGCTCGGGTGAAGATTGTATCCGCTTCAATTATTTTTTCATGCACGTGCTGCCGCATATACTTTCTCTTTCAGGAAGTTCTCCGTTCTGGCAAGGTATGTATACCGGTTTATCTTCATGCAGGCCTACAACATATGAAGCGCTGCCTACCGCGGGCATGCCGTATCTTGTTAAAGACTGGAAAGAATTTCAGAAGCTATATCATTTCTTACTACGCTCCAAAGCGATTCAAAGTATGAAAGATCTCTGGTGGGATATTCGACCGAGTCCACAGATTGGTACACTTGAACTTCGCTTCTGCGATGAACCGGCAACACTGGCAGAAGTATTGGGTATAGCTGCGTTTGTTCACGCGCTGGCACATTGGTTTCGCGATCACCAGGAAGAGTGGACAAAATCCAACACGCCGTTAAAGCGATGGATCTTCCGCGAAAATAAATGGAGAGCGATGCGTTACGGACTTGAGGCGGAAATTGTAACCAGTAAAAACGGAAAGACAACGCTGCTGCGTAAAGACATCAGGAACTGGCTGCGCGCAGTAGAGCCCTATATTAAACAATTGAACTACGGACAATATATATCTGTGATTGAAAACATTCTTGAAAAAGGTAATAGCTCCGACCGCCAGCATCGCGTGTTCGAAAAAACAAGCAACCTGATGGAAGTTGTGAAGCTGAACGTTTCTGAATTTGAAAACGAAATTCCGAACTGGAATTTTTAATGACTTGCTGCTGTACCCGTAAAGAGTATAATTTCATGTTCAACTTTTTCGCGGTCGCGCCAGTAGTTACGACTGTATACCATACGGTAACTCCAGTTCTTTTGCGACAACAATAAAGGTGTATAGGCATGCGCCTCTTTTACCGACTGACTTTGATGATAGCGTGCATCATCTGTTAATAAGATACCGAGGTAATTATCTCTTTGCTTGACGCTGATATCGGAGAACGGCAACGCGTTTGTCTCGAATGAAAATTCATTCAGACGCGCTGCACTCCATTGTTGCAAATGATTTTTGAGATACCAATGCGATCGTTCACCATCAAGTGAAGTGATTTGAGGTTTAAACCTCCGCTGGTCTACATCACGTGCAAATGTGAGGTACTCTTTTAATAAACGAGGGCCGTCATTTCTGGAATCATCTGTCTTCAATTGTTCCGGCCATATACTGCTTACGAGAATTATTTTTTCACGCGCGCGTGTAACGGCTACGTTGAGTCGGTTCTCTCCGCCGGTAGCATTCAGACTTCCAAACAACATCATCATCTTTCCCTTCTTATCCGGTGCATAACCGATTGAGAAAATGATAATATCTTTTTCATCACCTTGCACATTTTCGATGTTCTTCACAAAAAGTGTTGATGGTAAAGATATACCGGCCTGCACCGCAGCAGCCTCCAGTAAATCAAGGATCAACATTTGTTGCAGGGCATTGAATGTGACTACTCCAATCTGTTTTCGCGGATGCGTCTTCAACAAGCCCATTACTTTTTCTACAACACGCTCAGCCTCCACCACGTTAGTTTGGTTGTCCCATATACCATCTACTTTAATATATTCGATGGCAGGCTCATGCTGGTTCATCACATGTTTGTCCGGCAGCAGCTGAAGTCTTCCTTCGTAAAAATGTTTATTCGAAAAATCGATCAGCTCGAGCGACTTGCTTCTATAGTGGCCTTGCAAATGTACCGTTGATACATATCGTTCTACCAACTCCAGAACAGAATCAACTTCAAGCTCGGGCTCGTCACGATCATCTTCCCAGCGCACCTGGTACATTTCATTCGGACGAAGCTGCTTGTTATCACCCGCTACTATAATTTGTTTACCTCTATACATGGACGGTATACCACGCTCGGCAAAACACTGTGATGCTTCATCGAAGATCACTACATCAAACAACTCCATCATCGGAAATATAGCCGACACCGATTCGGGTGAAGCCATCCAGCAAGGTATAAGTTTGAAGAGTTCTTCCTGAAACTCGGTTATCACCTTGCGCATCGGCCATACCTTTTTCTTTTTGCTTACCTGGTGATACAGGTCGCGGTAAGTGATGCGATTATTCAACCGGTTATATTCTATACCCTCATATACCAGCTCGCGCGCACGCACTAATAAAATTTCTTCACTGAGTTTCTGTTTCTCAACCACCAGTTGCTGGATCTCCGTTTCCATCGCTTCCATTTTCATGGTCGATACAGCGCGCAGCACCGGGTATTTAGTTTCAATGTGATCAATCCATGCCAGACGTAAACTGTTCTGGAATAAATTCTCCATGGAAGCAGCGTCCCAATCCTTCAGGTGATCGTTCAATCTTTCAATGACTTCCTTTTCGTACGACCGAAGACCTGCCTTAAGTTTATCGTACGCACACAGATTGTCGAAATCACGCTTCAGCGTTTGTATATATTCACTCTCAAGCGCAGGTGTCTGCACCAGGTGCCTGTATTGATATAACGACAGGTAATGCAGCCATTCCTTTTTCTTTGCCGGTATACCACTTACCGCTTTCAACAGTTGCTGCAGCAGATCGATAAATTCTTTCCGTGATAATCCTTGTACATTAATGGCTTTATTTACTTCGCGCAGTGAGTTAAAAATAAGCTTGGCACGAACAGCAAACTTTTTACGCTTGAACCATTTTTTAAGATTATCAGCATTGTAATCGTTGGGCACTTCTTTTAACCAGATCTTAGTACGAAGCGCGGTAAGATGATGCTCTAAATTTAAACGACTATCAATTCGCTGTTCCAGTACATTGAGTCCGATCTTGTTATAGGCAAGTCCGTTAGCAACCAGTACACGCTTTACCAGGTATTTATTTTCAGAGAAGAATTCCCAACGCGCCATGCGTATCAGGTTTGTTCGGGCGTCCACACGTTGCTGTAATGCTTCCTGTACTTTACCGAGCTGATCGCTCACAATAGTTGTCTCTGGTCCTTCTTCCTGAAAACAGTTGAGTATAACGCGCTCCATATTGGCAAGCCACAGCAAACTGGTTTCATCATCAGTCTCCTGCATCATAGCCTGAAAGTACCGGTATGTCTCTTCGTCTTTCAGTACGCTGATCATTCCTAGAATTTCATCTTCACGGAAATAAAACGACTCGGCATTTTCAAGATTGATGGATATACCGATCAACCGGAAAATCTCTTCCGAAATTTGTTTCTGATACTGAACGATGTCGTGAATCGTTTTCTCAATTTCCTTCTGATCGGCATATTGAAAATCGGCAAATGATTTTCGTTCGCGCCATATATAGTCTTCACCTTCAAACCATGCAGCATAGTTTGCATATAGCTTGAGTGTGCGCGTAAAATCAGGAAGCTCCGGAAAAGTAAAGTAATGATACTCCTGCTTGATGTTCATGGAAGGAGCATACGGATCGGACGTAAGGTATAATTCTTTTACAGGAACACCACACTCACCATCGTGATATAGTGCACTTCGGAATTCTTCAAGCTCTTCGGTGATCTGGTCGATCCTGCGACTTACCTGGAAAAATCTGCGCTCGGTCTGAATGACATCAACACCACGATTCTTTGTTTTATAGTCATCTATACTATCAATCTGCCGGGCGATCTTGGAAAAAATTTCTTTTCGATCATTTCGGAAATCGTGTATAAGTCCAAGAAAATCATGCAGCCCTATATCATGCAAACGATTATATACTACATCCAGCGCGGCACGCTTCTGGCATACGAGCAAAGCCTTTTTACCGGATGCCATGGCATCTGCCAGAAGATTACAAATCAATTGAGATTTGCCGGTACCCGGAGGCCCCTGCACGACAACTGACTTACCAACCTTAACAGATTTTATAGCACTCTCCTGGTGCGCATCCAGCAGAAACGGGGTAAATATTTTTTCTTCGCTGATGCGTACATCAGCAATCTGCTGTGATTTACCGGTAAAGAAATCTTCAAGGTCGCGAATGGATTCCTTCTCCAGCAAGTATTGATAGTCGGGTACTAACTGCGAACCTGCCTGCGGAAATATACCCAGCACCGCTTCCGGGTATAATTTGATCTCACCGTTTTTATGCGATTCATCAAATGCATCTTTCTTGAACTCCTGAAACGGAATCAGTTCATCGCGAAAGTTATCAGGGTTGAAGTTGATCTCGATCTTATCTTTAATGAGCTGATATAGTTGCGTACGGAAAACAGTACTGTCTTTATCAAAGTCATCGAAAGTTGTATCTGTTAACGATTCATCAAGTTGAACTTTGTTATATAGCGAGTATGCCAGTAAAAATGTTTTATTGAAAGTAATGCCTGCATCTTCGCGTGGTTCAAGCACCCAATGTTGTCCTGACTGGACAATGGATACCGGGAAGAAAAGCAACGGACAACGCACCATGGTACCATCTGAAAATTTACCATGAACGAACGGCCAGCCTACATGCAGATCATTCGAGCCACGCTCTTCGTATATAAAGCGATCGATGCGTTGCAGGTTCTTGATCTTGCGACTGGCTTCGTTGTTTGCCTCGAGGCGACTGTCCAATACCTGACAAAGTTTTTTATTGCGCCCGGCAATAAGTGCGTTGATGATCTCAAAAGATCGCTCGTTGTTCAGAAAACTCAATTCGTGCACATCCATTAATTGCTCTGCGGGCAACCGGAATAAAAGCAGGGAACGGCTGTTTCCGGTAAGGTTGGTGAGCCTGCGCAGATAAGTTCGAAGAATGTGTTTTGTATTTTCTGACATGTACCGATCGATCAGTAAAAGTTAAACATTATGAGCATCAGTTATGATATATATCACGAAGTCTTTAATCCAAAATGCCCGACATCTAACTTCTATTCAAAGTCCAAATATGGCGTGATTTTCTGAATGGTCTTGGCATCGCAGGCCTGTATCTTTCGAAGATCCTCAACACTATTGATTTTTCCATGCTGAAATCGATAGGCAACTATAGCTTTGGCGACAGACTTCACTAAATAGGGATGAGCCGCGAGCTCCGAATCGCTGGCCGTGTTAATGTGGATTTTTTGTGGAATAAATTTGTCCCCGACAAACGATGCCTGCGATAATTTTTCTATCACCACCGAGTCTAACGTATATACTTCAGCCAATTGATGCATACTTACAAAACCACCCAGCTTATCGCGATAGGCGATAATTCGTAAAGCGCGCTTCTCTCCTATGCCATAAATCTTTTTGAGCTGTGCAGTGTCTGCCATGTTTATATCGAACCTGACAATCTCTTTTCGTGTCCTGACAAGCGGCATCGCTGGGTTATTTTCAGCGAACTGCTTCTGTACATTTTTATCAGGCAACAATATATAGGGCTCGAGTTGATGATAGAACGTTGTGTCCATGCCATACATTTTAAGCAAGTCGGATTTTACTTTGAACCGCCCGCCTTTCGCGCGATAGTTTATAATGCGCCTGGAAATTTTCTCTGTAAATCCGAGTGCCAGGAATTGCTGCTGAGAGATCTCGTTGGGATCGAATTGAAAGATCGATTTAGTTTTTTGTGATGAGGCGGTCTTCACACTATCGCGTGTCGCCTGTTGCCATTGTGTAATCAGACTGTCTAAGGATCGGGCTTCTGGCGGATGGCGTGGTCCATAGTGACTAATATACCATCGGTATGCTGGTTCCGAGAAAATCAGTGCAGCCATCAACGGCACCAAAATCATAAATGCATTTACCTGCGAACGCGAAAAACCAAAGAAGTTTTTCAACCAACGTTTTATTACCATAACGATTTTCTGCTGCTAACAAATCAACTTACATCAAGAACGACATTTTTTTCGATTCACATTTTTGCGTTTGTTGTCGCGGGAACAACGCCCCGTATTCTTTGGTTGTAAAAGAGCAACTTACAAGGCACCATATCCCACATAATGATGGGTGATAAACAACCTGTAAATAGCGGGCTCCGTACTAGTGAAAGCAATTGCCACACGAACTATTTATACTGATTCTAAATTATATGTTCGCTGATTTTTATCATGATTGATTTTCGCTCAGGCTTTACCTTTGCTACTCGAAATGACACAGAATTTAAAAGCACTCGTTCTAACCTATAAAACCGCTCCGGTGGCAGTCCGCGAGCAGGTCTCTCTTACAGAGTCTGCTGTTAAGCAATTGTTGAATTTTATCCGCGATTATACTGCAACTACCGATGTGCTGGTGGTTTCTACCTGCAACCGTACCGAGATTTATTATGTAGCGGAACAGGATTATGCTTCTGAAATTTTCAAAGGTCTTTCGCTTGTAAAAAATATTGATTCAGGTTTTGAACAGCACTTTACTACGTTAACCGGAACGGACGCTGTTAATCACCTTTTTGAAGTTGCTATCGGCCTGGATGCGCAGGTGATTGGCGATCTTCAGATTTCCGGCCAGGTAAAAAATGCTTACCAGTGGAGTGCAGATGAAAACATGGCGGGGCCTTTCCTCCACAGATTGATGCACACCATTTTCTTTGTAAACAAACGCGTGGTTCAGGAAACTTCTTTTCGCGATGGAGCAGCTTCCATTTCATACGCAGCAAAAGAAATGGCAGACGACCTGACGGCCGGAGTACGCGAACCGAAAATACTGGTTGTTGGTGTTGGTGAAATAGGACAAGACGTATGTCTTAACCTGGTGAATACACGCCTTCAAAACGTTACTATATTAAACCGCACACTCGACAAAGCAGAAAAGCTTGCTCAGAAGTGCGGGTTCAAATTTGGCGGCATCGAAAATCTGAAAGAAGAAATTCAGAAAGCCGATGTTGTGATCAGCTCGGTATCGGGTAACGAGCCGCTTATCAACCGCGAACTTTTAAAAGACATTACCATATTCTCGCATAAGTTCTTCATTGATCTTTCCATGCCTCGCAGCATCGAAGCTTCGATTGAAGAAATTCCCGGAGCGATTGTCTATAACCTTGACGATATCCAGGAAAAAACAAACGAGGCCGTTGAAAAACGTAAAGCATCCATTCCCAGAATTCAGGCGATCATTGCTGAAGCCATTCGCGAGTTTGAAGATTGGTCTAAAGAAATGGTGGTGTCACCTACCATCCAGAAATTAAAAAATACACTGGAGAAAATCCGCCAGGAAGAGTTAGCACGTTTCCTGAAAAACTCGAAGCCGGAAGAAGCAGAGAAGTTGGAGGAGATGAGCCGCTCGCTGATGCAGAAGATTCTGAAGTACCCGGTGCTCCAGTTAAAAGCAGCGTGTAAGCGTGGCGATGCCGAGTCGCTTACTGAAATGCTGCATGAGCTCTTCAATCTTGAAAGAGTTCCTGAGAAAAAGTAATCAAACAGCGCCAGGGCGCCTTATACTTTCTTGAAAATTATAGCACTCGAACTGCTGCAAATCGTTCATGATTTTTCGGAACGACTCAAGGCTATCTCCGATCATGATTTTTTGGCCAAGCCCAATCCTCATAAATGGAGTAAACAGGAAATTCTCGGACATCTTATAGACTCCAGCCATAACAACCTGCGCAGATTTATCTGTGGACAATACGAGAATCAACCTCCTCACATCACGTACAACCAAGACTTCTGGGTAGCTGCCAATCATTACCAGGCATCCAAAAAAGATGATGTAATTACACTTTGGCGATTGATCAACGAACGCATCTATACAGTATTGATCAACATGCCTGAAGACAAGTACCTGAACACGTGCAGCACCGGCCAGCTATACACACTCGAGTTTCTCGCTATAGATTACGTGAAGCATTTAAAACATCACCTGAATCAGATCCTTCCGGGTTCATTTGATGTTGTATATTCATAGCTTTATACAATGCCTTCGTTTAGCGTGAACGATATTTATCAATGGCTCGAAGAAGTCAAGGATCCGGAGATACCGGTGTTATCGCTGGTTGATCTTGGCGTGATCACTTCGGTTGCTATAGCAGCAGACACAGTAAAGATCGAGATGACACCTACGTTTGTGGGATGCCCCGCACTTGACGTCATGCAACGCGATATAACGGAGACGCTACACTCAAAAGGCGTCCCGGAAGTTTCCATCTCGGTTAACTTTCACAAGCCGTGGTCGTCAGATAAAATTTCTGAAAAAGGAAAGCAGGCTTTGAAGAAATTCGGACTCGCGCCTCCATTTTCGGCTCTCATTCATGATATCGAGCTGCTGGAGCATGTGCCCTGCCCGCGATGCAACGGTACCGATACTGAACTGCGCAATACGTTTGGTTCTACCCTATGCCGGTCTATTCATTATTGCTATACCTGCCAGGAAGCCTTCGAGCAGTTTAAGCCCGTGCAGTAACAATCTTTGCGAGTATACATTTGAAAATATGAGTTTCCGTCACGAAAACATACTCGTTTTATAAAATGCTGAAAACCAGACGAACATTTTATTTCTTTGCACCGTATTGGTCACTTGGAGCCCTTTTTATTTTGAAGTAACGCATGAGAACCTTGTTATCTGGTATGGTGATTACCAGTTGTGCTTTTGTTTTTTGGAACTGTGGTAATAAAGAAGTTACCCAGGACCAAACTGCTACAACGTTTACACGGCTGGATTCGCTTACAGACGCTTATCTGGGTTTGCAAGACAGCATGCTACAGGCCTGGAACGTGATGATCCATGACGATAACCAGAAAATAAAGGCGATGCACAATCTCATTCACGAACTGATGATATCATCGCCGGAAAAAAGTGAAGAGCTTGCAATCTACGAACAACGACTCGACCAGCTATTGCGTCTTCGATACACACAGAAAACTATGGCGAACGCAGATGTCGTAGAAGAATACGATTTTGCATCCAACTCGCTCGTGTCCGAACTTCTTTCACTGGCAGAATCTCAAACCGAATTCAATTATAACACCACGCTTCAAAAACTCGCGGAAGAAATCAACCAGGCCGACCAGCGCGTTAATAATTATCGTGAAGAATACGATATGATCGTAGCATCGTACAATCGCTTCATTGAAAAAAATCAGAAAGACATAAAAGATATCGATGCTCACACTCCCCCGGAGAAGCGCCCGATGTTTCAAATGGTTTCAGAAGAATAAGAATAAATAAGGGTGTACCTGTAAGTTCCCGACCAGGCACAAGTCTCCTCAACTATAGTTTATCGAACCAGTACGAGTTTCCCTTCGCGGATCACTTGATTGCCATTCACACTGAGCTGCATTTTATAGATATATACTCCGTTCGGCAAAACGTTTCCTTGCAAATCGGTTCCGTCCCATTTCAGGTAATTTACACCAATGTGAAAGTCATTGGCATCCTCTTGCGAGAAAGCATGCAAGAGCTTACCATTTACATCCACGAGTTCGAGGTTGAAATTCTCAGGTATATACTGTCCGCTTAAAATTACTCTGAACGTAAAATCAGATGCTGAAGGATTGGGGTAAGGTTCTGAAATGGTTACAGACGTTTCATCACTTACCACAAAATCAACCAGGTATGGATCAGCGCCACTGGCATTGTTTCGCGCATCTGCAGCCTCCACTCGCAAGGTATATTTACCCACAGGCAAATTTACCGGCTTGAATTCTATTCGGAAATCAGATGTCGCAGTGGCCGGATACCATGTTACATCACTGGCGCTAAGATCAACCGTTGATGGCGTACAGGTTTCGTCTTCGCATGGATACGTGAGATATACCTTCATGCCTTGCAGATCCTGTTTGAAATTTTTCTTATTCTCATCCCACACCCGTATCAATATAAACGGATTACTCGACACAAAATCACCATTGAGTACGTGCCGGTCATCAATCGTCACATCGAGTACAGGATCAAATCCATCTACCGTTACCGTGAGATAATCCGGAAGCGATAGCATATTATTATCATAATACTGCTCAGGCGTTATTTGCGGGTTTACGAAGACGTTTACATCGTTGAGACCAGCCATATCTGTTGTCGCTATATTGATATTGAAGCCAGTTGTATCACCTGGAGCAGGAGGTTTGATCTTCATATAGGCTAGTTGCGATTTACGCTGATCTTTGTTGAACAATTCATATCGCACAGAGAGGGAATCAGTAAACGCCTTATCACTAATATTGATAAAACCATATTTACCCGGCCACTCCACACCTTCCACTATATTCTGCGAACTTTGACTATTCATCGATACCAGCAAACCTTCCGGCACCGGTGTATATAGCACAAGCCACTTTCTTAATTGCGCTGCAGTAAGATTGAGTTGATCTGATGTTTTATATACCAACCTCACATAGGGGTATACCGAAGCATCTATACCTGACAGATCAAGGTCTGATGTAAAATTCTGGTGAATTATTTCTTCATCGCCATTCAATTTTACACCCAACAAGTCAAAGCTCACTGCATCACTAACTTCAACCTGTTTTGTTTTTTTAACAACCGCCTGCCATGCTTGCGCAGGACCTATCACTTTGGATGTCATTTCACCGGAAGTATACCGACCGGTAATTGTTTTGTTAACTGTAAGTTGTTGTGCATTGATAGGAGTTCCGCTTGCCCGGTATATCTTAGCTGTACCTGCAGCGGCACCTTTTTTTCCGAAGATAACAACCGGTTCACCTGATGCGAGCACATTGATCTGTGTTACAGAAATTCCAAGTTCTCCTAACTTTGTTTTTGCTGCGGCCGGCCAGAGCGGATAGTTTGCATTACCGATACTGAACAGCACCACCGAATCACCTACGGGTATATTGTCAACATAAGTCCTGATGTCATCGTTATTGGTAGTAATCAGTTCGGTATAGGCAAAGCTGTTGATCACCCAAGGCTCGCGTCCGCACGAACGTCCTTTGCGATCATACCATTTGAACGGAATACCTATATAGGGAACAGTGGAGTTCTTATCAAATGCAATCAGGTTGATTGTATTATCCCGGCAAAAAAATCCTTGCCGCACCAAATTATACTCTGCACCCGAAATCTTTATGCGAACATCTGTATTAGTTGTAACGTGATTAGGTCCGTACGTTATAATTTCTACCGGTGTAACGGTTTCCTTAAAATTCAATTTTCTCAGTGTCGCATCTTGTACCAGACCTTCCGTTGTATTGGTTGTATACTGAGGAAAATGCACTTGTGCCCAACCTTCGGGGCCATTATCTATATACGTAAATGAGCTTGTTACCCAGGCATCACTTTCTCCGGCAAGAGGCTGTGCCAGCTTCGTACGCCAGTAAAATGCAAGCGTATCGGCCTGCAAAACAGTTATACTCTGCCGTGCAAGCACTGTGCCTTTTACCGTAAATGTTTTTTTATATTGGCTATCAAATGTATTTACAGTATCAACCTCTATAATAAAATCTCTCTCCGCTGAAAGCAGGTCCGTTGTTTGAAAGGACAACGTAAGTTCTGTATTATGAACGATGGCAAAATCTATTGGGAAAAGATTTTTAGTGCCATTCGATGCGATTGGCAGCGTCAGCGATGCACCATTATTGTTTTCACTTAATTCGTTGATCACACCATCCGGATCTATCGTGATATCAAACCGATTATTACCACCTGCATTTTCCCGTCCTTTCCTGATAACAAATGTTAACGTATCACTATACAGTGTTGATGGATACAAAGAATCATATACTATCAATGAATTGTCGTTCAGGTAACGCTTCACTTCAATCCGCATGGTATCTTCCTTTGCCTGTCCGAAATTTCTTACAATAATTTTCAGGGCAAACGAATCAGTTGAAGCTGTAATTGCTCCACCGTCAAACGCCTCTGCGTATACATTTCCGTTCTTAACTTCAAGGTCAGATTTATTTGCTCCGAATAAAGGTACTGCCGGATCACCTAACAAAACCATTTGTTGTACTTGCGTAGTGTTTGCGAGCGAAGAACCGGTTTGCGCTATATGCCGTCTTGCTGTTTCCTTTTGAATATCACCAATGCCTTTGTGAATAAATGTAGAATCGCCAAAACCAACTTTGTAAAAATTGTCGGTATATATTCGCAGGTTTGACACAAAGCCCAAATAGCTATGAGCTATAAATGCGGTAGCACCTTTGTTCGCTGCCAGTATCCAATCCTCGCCAAATAGTAACCTGTTTGCGAAAAAGGCACCGGCACTACAACCGTTCATAATCATCATCGGATATTTATTCGGGTTGTTATACCCCATGATCGGATCCGTAACAAAACCGATATCAAAATCGAGTGTAGTAGCCGATGCATGTCCAAAAAAAGTCACCAGGTTTATTCCTTTGTTAACTTCTTCAGCAATGTTAATCAACTCTATATCAGTTGATCGTTTTGCAATGGCAGACACCTTTCCCCCCAGGTGATAACTTTTTGCAATGGTTGCAAAATCCTGCAGGAATGAACGAAACAGTTCAGGCTCGCCTTCTTCAATTCCTCCACTCAGATGCAGTACATGCTTCCTGCGTAAGTCATCAAAAGGTCGTGCTTCAGTTTCTATTACTTTATTCAGGTACGCAGCTACATCGGCAGGCTTTGTTGCCGTGATACGACCAGTAGCCACCGCAGGATCATCAGTTGTTCCGGCTATGCCAGCTGTATAGTATGAATCAGAGCCGGGATTACCGGCAGGAGGAACAAGATCTTTAAAAGTTGCAAAGGAAGCTGACGTTGGATTACGATAATAGTTTTGTGTTACTTCCAATCCTTTTCCGATTATAAAAAGATAGCGGGGCAGATTTGTAGCCGCGAGGTATCGCATAAATTTATATATAGCGCGAGGCGAAGTTTCGCCATAATTAAACTGATCATATAGCTGACCAACGTTAACTACCAAGGTATCGTAACCCCCGCCTGCAGACGAAGCTCGGTATTCTGCATAGGCTTTTACGGGATCGCTATAGCCACCACCTGCTTTTCTGAGAAGAGGATGACTTATAACGATATAATTATGATCACGCGGATTTATATACCGGAATGTGACTGGCTTGATCTTTGGCGATGTAACTACGGAGGCAGCAAAGATTTTTCGTGATGTGTTCGTAGAAGGTATAACTGCGTTTAATGTAGTAGTTGATGTCGTACCAATCTTTACTACCGCCGAAGGATCTGTTACATCAAAAAGACGAAGACCCGCTGCCGGGTTTTGTATTTGTATATAAGACTTTCCGCCCGGGTTTGCATTGAGTATAAATAATTTTTCAGTGAGCGATGTAGCATTAGTTGTTTGCGGATAGCGTAGTTTTATATATGAGGCGCTCAACCTATCTGTACCACCACTGGCGCCAATTACTTTTATCCGTACAGCGAGTGATCCGTTAGCCGCTATATCTGTCCAGGCTAATTCCTGTGTAAAAGTATAAGTGGTATAACCTGAGAAACTTACTGTTCCGACCAACCGCAGTGATGCTCCGGCATATATTTCGGCTACATGGTTCATGGGACCTCTTCCCACAAGCAAAAGCTCGAGTTGCGGATTACCTCCGGAAGTATAGCCATTGGAAATTCCTGTAACAGAATAATCGATCGATTGTGCCTGCACTACCTGGGTGCCTGTCCAACCTTCGCTGCCATCAAAGAATGTATAGCGCATCTCCACGCCATAATCATTACCAACACTATACTGTGTTGTCAACAACTGCAACTTCTCATCAACATGGTAACTCTCCGCAGCAAGGCCCGATGTGTTGTCTTCATTAAAAGACACCATGCGCTTTCCGTTCAGCGCTCCGATGGTTAGGAAGTAACTGGTGGTGTCGTTGTAAAGATTATAATATTTGTGAGGTTGTAGTGATGCAGGTTTATAGAGATCAGCATCGAGTGTACCATCGTTGCGTCTTCCATAGAACTCTATAAAGTCAGCATTGTTAAATTGGCCATCGCTCTCTCCTTCTACATAGATCGCCTGCTGAACACCGCGGTGAAAAAGTTGGATGCGTTGCGGATCAACTGAACCGACCGGAAAACCAGCTGCCTGCAGACTTGAATAGTCAAGTTTATATATACCGTCTTTGCCAACCGGAATTTTAAAGTACGACTGACTAAAGTCAATCCACTCATTGCCCGACTGGGCATTGACTTCTACAATGGCAGCTAAAACCAGGAATACTAAAAAAATCTTCTTCATTAAAAACCTCCCCAAAGACCTGTTGACAAAGTTACATACTAAGTTATGGTAAGAAGTAAGTTCTTTTAAATCAATCTTCTACTAATATTTAGCATATGTAATTATCTGTTCGTACTTGAGTGAAAATTGGAATGACATAACGTGTCGTTAATTAACCCAATAAAGTCGCGAGAAAATAATCGTTGATCTACGCTGTCCGATATGTCGGGCCAGTAAAGTCAGCAAAATTTCTGTTGCAACTATTCAAAACTGAACAGTGCTGTGTTCAGTTTCAGGCCAATTTCACCTTAGCACATGCGGCCAAAAACTCTTGGTTAAAAATTTTTTGAAATTTTTTATTCCACTATAACATTCTGTTAACAAGCTATTTACAAATTTTTAAACGTCTAAAAGAGCCTGTTTACACAACCTGTTTTGAGGCTTCTGGTAAAGTACTTGGCCATGCATAGTACTTATCCGTATATAGATCTATATTGAAACAAAAAAACAGGGATGTATGAACCTTGAAAACACGCAAGTACAGATGAGAAAGGGAATTCTGGAGTACTGCATCCTCCACATAATTTCGCGAGGCGAAGTATACGCTTCCGATATGCTGGATGAACTTACCGCAGCCAAGATCATAGTTGTGGAAGGTACCCTATACCCACTCCTTACCCGCCTGAAGAACGCGGGGCTTCTAGAATACAAATGGATTGAGTCAAAGTCAGGGCCACCTCGAAAATATTACAAACTCACGGACAGAGGAAGTAAATTTTTGGGCAAACTTACCGAGACTTGGGATGAACTCGTACATTCCACACAAATGATCACATCCAAATCCAACTTATAATTGTATAACATCTCACGTCTATTGACTATATGAAAAAGAATATCAGCATCAATATCAGCGGCATCATCTTCCATATTGAAGAGGATGGATATGATAACCTGCGAAAGTATCTGGATTCGATCAATAAATATTTCTCTTCTTTTGAAGACAGCAGCGAGATCATGGCCGACATCGAAAGTCGCATTGCCGAAATCTTTTTGTCAAAACTCAACGAAGGCAAGCAGGTAATTACGTCTGACGATGTGCATACGCTTATTACAACCATGGGTAGTGTAAGCGACTTCAAAGCTGTTGAAGAACATGAATTCAATGGCGCCAGACCATCAACCGAAAATACAACATACGAAAACACGAGCAGCACAGGCGATGCTTCGTCTTCCGAGAACACATATAGTAAGTCCTATAAAACTTTTACGCCTTCACGACAGTTGATGCGCGACCAGCAGCGAAAGATACTGGGTGGTGTTTGTGCTGGTCTCGGTAATTACTTTAATGTTGATCCGCTCTGGATCAGATTATTGTTTGCTGTACTCGCCTTTGCCTATGGTGTTACCATTGTAGTATACCTGGTGATGTGGATCGTTGTGCCCGGTTCCTATACATTGGAAGAACCGGTCGTTGAAAAGAAAATGTTTCGCGACCCCGAGCGTAAAGTATTAGGAGGTGTTTCTGCCGGTGTAGCTTCGTACTTCGGTATAGATATCGTAGTGATCCGCTTACTGTTTGTGATCTTTACAATTGTAGGTGGTTTAGGCTTGTTGCTATATATAGTATTATGGATAGCATTGCCGGAAGCGAAAACACTTACCGACCGCATGCAAATGCAGGGCGAACCGGTTACACTGTCGAACATAGAATCGACAATAAAAAAAAATCTGAATGTTGATCCTGAAAAAGAAGAGAGTGCAGCTACCAAAATACTGCTCTTCCCTTTTCGCCTTATCGGAATGATTCTCTCAGCCCTTGCTAAAATCATCGGCCCGCTTGTAGAAGCATTCCGGATTATCATCGGTATACTTATCGTGTGCACGGGTATAGGCTTTGCATTTACTGTACTGGTTACCGGAGGGTTGGCGCTCGGCTTTTTCTCAGGCTCGGCACTCTCTATACCGTGGATGGTAGAAGGCGATCACTTCAGTTTACCGGTAGATGCCATGACGCGCGCGTTCCCCGGATGGATTGCACTGGCAGGATTTATAGCATGTCTCATTCCAAGCATTCTGATTTTGTTACTTGGTATATCCATGATCGCAAAACGAATCGTATTTGGTGCAGCTGCCGGCTGGACACTGTTTGTGTTGTTCTTCGTAAGCGTTGTGATGCTCAGCATTGGTATACCTAAAATAGTATTTGCCTTCAAGGAAGAAGGTAGTTACAAAGTTGAAAACACCTATCACGTTACCGGAAAACGGGCGGTATTGAAATTGAATGAGACAGGACTTGACGATTATGACGAAACACATTTATCATTGAAGGGATATGATGGAAAAGATTTCAAACTCGTACAGGAGTTCCAGGCGCAAGGCAGCACGCGACAAAAAGCGATTGAGAATGCGCACATGGTAAGCTATAATGTTACGGTTGAAGATTCTGTCTTTACGTTCGATTCAAATATAGTCTTCGAGCCGGATGCGATCTTCCGCGGACAGCGCCTGAACATGACGTTGTATATACCATACGATTTTCCGTTCACAATGACAGAAGATGTAAGTCGCTTCATTACACAATATGTAGATGGAAATTACCTGGATGGCGAAACGTGGCGCATGACTCCGAAAGGACTTGACTGCCTCACCTGCCCTGTGGCCGATGGCGATCCGGAAACAAAAGAAGAGACCAGCGATCAGTATGGATTAACGGACTTTGACGAAGTGGAAGTAAACGGAATATTTGATGTGCGCATTACACGCGGAGATCAGTATGCCATTGAATTGACCGGACCAGAAAGTGAAAAAGAAAAATATAAGATCGACCGTCAGGGCAGTGCATTGGTGATCGACTACGAGGATGACCGTGGTATAAACTGGAGCCGCGATTTCCTGAGTGTAGACGAGATCAAGATAAACATCACGATGCCGGTGCTCGAAAAGATCAAAGCAAAAGGAGCGGGTAAGATAAACTTCAAACAATTTGAAGCCGAAGACCTGGATATAGATATAGTGGGTGCGGTAGACGTAACAGGTGAAGTAGATGCCCATGATGTAACCCTGCACCTGAGCGGAGCGTCAAAGCTTTCGTTGGAGGGTTCCGGTAATAACATGGATGCAACGGTGCAGGGCGCGTCATCGCTGCGTGCTTTCGACTTTAAAGTACGCAACGCAGTTATAGAAGTGAACGGTGCCTCATCTGCCAAAGTAAATGTTACCGACCATCTGGAAATGGAAGAGGGCATTGCCAGCGACATCGATTACAAGGGCAATCCTTCTACTGTAACCAAGCGCGATCATTAACAAGTATATAATTACCGGGAGTAAGGATTATGGTATCCTTACTCCCGTTGCAGTTGTATGTTGCGGATGCACTTTCCTGGATCCCCGGCATTACTGCCCATCCAAGACCGTAACTGATTCTGAATTTTAACGTTTAAATCCCCAATCCCCCAAACCTATGATCATCTTCCTGTTAGTAGTGCTCGTCTATATAATCTTCCAGATCGTCTAATCCCTGATCGGAATTTATAGTTTGTTTACAAGATTTATAGAGGTATTCCGTTCTTTACTTGTTACACCAGCTAAAAGTATATATAGTAAATGCGGCAGCTTTCTGTTGAATTTTGTAAATTAGATGTATGAGAAAACTTCTCCTGTTTATAGCATTGATAAGTTTACTCGAAAATGCAGCGGCTCAAAAGCCCGGCATTCTTCAAGGCCAGGTATTTTGGGTAAGTGGCGATCAAATGCCCGGACCTGATAAAACGAGAAACCCGCAGCAAGGTATCGTTCGTGAAATTCATATTTACAATGCTGCCAACCTGAATGACGCTACGCAACAGGATGGATTCTTTACAGCCGTACAAACCGCCTTTGTAACCAAAGTATTGAGTGAATCCGATGGTTCCTTTAAAGTAAAGCTGCCTCCCGGAAAATATTCTGTTTTTGTAAAAGAAGACAAAGGACTCTTCGCCAACCTGTACGACAGCAACGGCTGCATCAACTGTGTCAATGTAAATTCGCGAAAAGCTTCGTGGATTACGCTTACGGTTGACTACCTGGCAGCCTACTGACTCACGCTCACTTTTTAACAAATATTTTTTTGCCCACGCAACCTCCCGGTTCGTATACGCATCTTAGTGGCAGAATCATTTAAATGCGATTAAAGATTTACCGGGCAAACGAAGATGAGTTGATACAAGGGTGTTTAAAGCGCGATAAGAGCGCTCAGAAACACCTTTATGAAACTTATTCGTCCAAAATGTATGGACTATGCTACCGGTATATAAAAGATCCGATGGAAGCAGAAGATGTTCTGGTCACTGCTTTTATGAAGGTCTTCGATAAGATCGATCAATTTAAGAGTGAGGGAAGTTTTGAGGGATGGATCAGAAAAATTGTCGTGAACGAATCGCTTACCCACCTGCGCAGAAACCGGTCTATGTACCTGGAAACAGAACTGGAACAAGCCGACCGCGAACCGGATTACGATCGCCTCAGCGATCACCTCGAAACCGAAGATCTCCTCAACATCATTCAGGAATTACCCGCGGGCTATCGCATCGTATTCAACATGTATGCGATCGATGGATACTCGCACAAAGAAATTGCCGAGCAACTGGGAATCAGCGAGAACACATCGAAGTCGCAGCTGAGTAGAGCACGGGTATATCTTCAAAAAAAATTAGTTGAACACGATTGGGTGTCCAATCAAAAAATCAGTAACGATGAATCAGCAACCTGACAAATTGTTTCGCGATAAACTGGAGAGTTTTTCAAGACCTGCTCCGACAAGTGCATGGGATAAGATTGAAGCCGGCCTTGACAAAAAAAATAATACCGGTGGTATATGGTGGAAGGTAGCGGCTTCTCTGCTGGTGCTTGTGGTGGCCGGATATATACTTTGGTCTGTATTGCATAACAGTACTGCACCATCGCAGCAATTGGTGAATACCGACAAACAGCAACCCGAGCAAAGTATACCGCAGAAAAATACAGAGCAGATCACTGCTCCTGACGCAACACCAAAAACAGATACGGATATATATACTGAACCTGTAACACAGCCTGTAAAAAAAACAGAAGCTAAAGCAACCAACAAGTATAAAGACGAACCTCCACAGACTATAACCACACAACCTGTTGATGATGCAGCAACACAACCTCAATTGGTTGCCGAGACAACTGAACCACCCGCAGAAGAAGCTCCTGCTATAGCTATAGTAGAAACACCAGATGTAGCAGCAACACAGCACGAACGTGTAGTGGCTACACAACAAAGTATAACATTGGTGTTTAGTGCAGACGAAACTGATAATTACCTGAATAAAAATCTTTCACCGGAAGCAACCGATGAAGAACAAAAACCATCTACGTTTAAAAAGCTGCTAAAGAAAGCACAGGATCTCAAAAACAATCAGGATCCGGTTGGCGAACTGAGGCAGAAGAAAAATGAAATTCTCGCGCTGAATTTTAAAAATGAAAAACGTGGACAAAACAAGTAATCAGGTATGAAAAAGGTATTGATAATAGCAGCGGCTGCTTTACTAAGCATAACCGCTATAGCACAGGAGAAGCGGGATACAGTAATTGTTGAACTGGCAAAAACGAGTCGCGTAATATTTACGATACAAGATCGTAAAGACCTGGAAGTACTAAAGAACTATAACTATAACGAGCTCTTTAAAAATATACTTACCAAGTTAGAGAACAACGATACCACAGCACTCGCACAAGACTCTACCCGTAAAGAAGGAGATAGCGAGGAAGTTTACTGGACACGCGAGGGCGATGACGGAAACCATAACGATGACGATGATGACAATGACGATAACAATGGTGACTGGCACGTACACCATGGCAGACGTTGGGGCCGCACGTGGCAATCGTTCAACTTCGATCTCGGCACGAATAATTATTTGCAGGATGGTGATTTCCCTTCGGGCAATTCAAACTATGCTGTTAGACCGTGGGGCTCGTGGTATGTCGGCATGTCTTCTATACAGCGATCAAGATTGGGTAAAAAGTTTTTCCTCGAATGGGGTCTTGGTGTAAGCTGGTATAATTTCAAATTTCAGGAAGACAACATTCTGATTCAGAAAACAGATGATGGTGTACAGTTTGTACAAGACACACGCGATGTTGATTTCATCAAAAGTAAATTAACAGCATCGTATGTAACAGCATCGCTTATACCGGTGATTGACTTTGGCGACAACAGTCGTAAATCACGTGTGTGGGAGAATGATGGTGAATCGTTTCGTATAGGTCTCGGCCCATACATCGGCTATAGAATATCAAGTCACTCGAAGCTGGTATATAAAGACGATGGTCGTGAAAAAGAAAAAGACAGAGATAGTTTTTACCTGAACAATTTCCGCTACGGAGCACGCCTGCAGATAGGATATCGTTCTACGGATCTCTTCTTCAACTATGATATCAACGAACTCTTCGAAGAAGGCAAAGGTCCCAAACTCAATGCCTTTAGCTTTGGTGTGATTTTTTAAAGCAGTAACTATTCGTCCGAATGTATACCCTACATTCGGACGTATATATAACTAACAGTCGTTACTTGAAATTTACTTCTAATTTTTCTTTACTTCCTTTCACTGCATAATTTCTAGTTACTACTTTTAAGGGGAATTGATTATTCCGTAACTTTAAGGTAATTGTCGATTGAACTTATGAGTGAAGCTATTTCAAACTTATCGAGGAAAGAACAAGTAATCAGAAAAGCAGCCGAACTTTTTAAAGAGAAAGGTTATGCTGCTGCTTCGATGCGCGATCTTGCCCATTTGCTGGGCATCGAAGCCGCCAGTTTGTATTCACACATCAAATCAAAAGAGGAAATACTTCGCAGCTTGTGTTTCGATATGGCTGCAGAATTTCAGAAGTCGCTGGCCGAAGTAGAAAGTAAAAATGTATCAGCAAGCGAAAAACTCCGCAACGGTATCATCGGTCACATTCAGGTGATGGCGAAAGATCTTACAGCATCAGCAGTATTCATGAATGAGCACCGTCACTTAAGTCAGCCATACCTTCGCGACTTTTTGTTGATGCGCATCAACTATATCAACCGCTTTAAAAGTATCATTGAACAAGGTGTGAAGTCGGGCGAGTTCAAAGACTCGATCGATAAAAAGCTTGCGGTGATGACACTCTTTTCTTCCCTGAACTGGATGCCGATGTGGTATGATCCGGGGTCCGCTATCGATCCGCTCCAACTCGGCTTGCAACTCGCTGACATGCTGGTGAACGGCTTGAAGAAAAACGCCTGATTTTCGACTAACAATCGTTTGTATTACCATTTTTAATTCGTAACTCGTTAACGGTTATCCGTTAATTGAAAGCCTTATTTTGTACTCAGTTAGCGGATAACGATTAACTGATAACGCTATGTACGGAGGTGGTAATACATTCGAAGGCATTCAAACGGAGAGCTTGCAGGAAGACCCGGAAAAACTTGCCGCATTCGAGGCGCGCATCGATCGTGGGGAAAAGATAGAACCTGTTGACTGGATGCCCCAGCTTTATCGCAAGCAACTCATTCGCATGATTGAGCAGCACGCTCACAGCGAAATAATCGGAGCACTCCCTGAAGGTACCTGGATAACCCGCGCTCCTGGATTCAAACGAAAACTTGCACTCATTGCAAAAGTACAGGATGAAGTCGGGCATGCTCAACTATTATATAGTGCTGCCGAGACATTAGGTAAATCGCGCGAAGCGATGATCGATGATCTCATCACCGGCAAATCAAAATACTCTAACATTTTTAATTACCCGGCCTATACCTGGGCCGATGCATGTTTTATATCATGGCTTGTCGATGCAGGTGCTATTGTTAATCAACTTGCAAACGCCAAAGGAAGTTACGGTCCGTATTGTCGTGCACTCGAACGGATTTGTGCTGAAGAATCTTTTCACCTGAAGTATGGACATCATTGTGTTATATACCTCGCGACCGGCACGGCTAAACAGCGCGAAATGTTTCAGGAAGCTATAAATCGTTGGTGGACTCCGATGATGCACTTCTTTGGTCCTGCTGATAAAATATCAACGCATACACAAGTACTGATGAAATGGAAAGTAAAGATGTCGTCTAACGATGATACCCGAAATCAGTTTCTCGATATGTATGTACCCAAAATTTTGGAGTTAGGATTTACGATTCCAGATGAGAAGCTGAAGAAAAATCCGGAGACCGGAAGATGGGACTATACCGAACCCGATTGGGAGGAATTCAAGCGCGTGATTAATGGCGATGGTCCTTGCAACAAGGAAAGACTGGAAGTAAGAAGAATTGCAGAAGAACGAGGCCGATGGGTGCGTGAAGCATTGCGTTCTTCCAAAACAGCTTACGTTACTCCGCTGGCCTAATTCCTTCGGAAAGCCGTGAACGATCCGGTGATCAGCAGAATCTCTTTCCACACCGCAGTCAATGCTTCGGTGGGTGAATTATAAATGCTCTTCAGATAAATCAGCGCACTGCTGTCTTCCGGTAATTCATTGTTAATCCATTTCCAGATGTCTTCGGCTAACAGAACCAACTCGTTCGAATGGTATCGCGGGTAATACCTTGACAGCAGGTCCAGTGCCATGAGTAGATCCAGGTATTTCATATTGATGGTGGAATTGTAAAAACGATATTAAGCAAGAATAAGTTTTTATAAAAGGTATGGAAAGCAGAAAGGTAAAAGACGTTGAGAAACGGACTATAAATCAGTTGGACGCTGAAAAGCAGGGATTGCAGGTAGCAACGCTGAAACATATCATGACAATAAACCTATACATATAGTGAAGTCGCTTGACCCCAGGGTAAATCGCTTGCAGCCGGCTGTAACCGGAGAAAGTATTGCACCGAAAGCCGCGCTCGATCAGTTCGGCACGTTTGAAGTATTTGTACAACCGAAGGAAGGAAAACCATTTCAGCACGAAGGCATTGTACATGCACCCGACCTGGAACTGGCCTATGTACTGGCCAAAGAAGCATTTACCCGCAGATTTACCTGCACATCGCTATATGTAGCCGATACGCGGGATGTATATACTTCACCCACTACAGAAGGAAATCAAAGTGTATATACCCTGATCGATGAATCCGAAACCGCCAACGGAACAAAAACATTATACGAAATATACCACCTGCTTAAACGTGGCAAGCAGCACGTGCATGCGGGAACAGTAGAAGCCGCAACGCCACAGGAAGCCATGTATATCGCAAAACAAAAGTTCGGAACCGATAAAACCGTTTACAACGTATGGGCCATCCGCACCGATGCCATCCGATTTACAACACCTGAGGAGAAAGACCTCTGGAACACATTACCCGAAAAGAAATTCCGCGATGCCACCGACTACAAAGGAGGAGACAAACTCAAATCCTTCCTTGAACGCTCCACCTGAAATATATACTTCTTACTTCTTACTTCTTACTTCTTACTTCTTACTTCTTACTTCTTAC
>CBIHOZ010000046.1:0-42893 GCA_966211525.1 uncultured Chitinophaga sp.
AAAAATGATATTGAATTACTGATCGAAGAAAAGCAGGCTGCTATATATTCGGATACCTTACCAACGGTACATGGTATACAACACCAGCTTTACCAGTTATTTCTGAACCTGTTTACGAATGCGGTCAAGTTCTCCAAACCTGCTGAAAAGCTTACGATCAAAATCACTTTGAAACAGATACGGAGCAAAGAAATATCTGTAGAGGCTGACACACCGCATCAGCACTTTTATGAAATATCATTTATCGATAATGGTATAGGATTCTCGCAAGAGTATGCGAAAAAGATTTTTGAAGTATTCCACAAGTTACATGCAAAGCACGAATCGTCTGGAAGCGGTATAGGACTTGCTATCGTTAAAAAAGTGATGCTCAATCATTCCGGCTGGGTAACTGCTGAAAGTGAACCCGGTAAAGGCACCACCTTCAAGCTATATTTCCCAATGTCCGAGCGGTAATATATATACGAATGCTACTGCTCATCTTATTTGTGCAACAATAGCATTCGTGAAAAACTATGGCAGCGTGGTAATGCGGGAATAATACTTTGCATATATAGCCTTCGCTGCGGCAATGGAATTACCTTCTGGTGCTGCCGCATATTTTTCAGTTGTAGAATTTACCCATTGCCATTCCCAGTCTTTCAGTTTCTCTTCGAAGGCCTTCAGATCCGGAGCTTTGTGCTGCGTCATACATTGCTCTATATACGTGAAGAACTGTTGCCAGCGTGGTTTATAAAAATCGTTCAGCAATCCGGCCCACTGGCGATTGGAGTATTCATGCAGTTCGCTGTTCTTATCGCCCCAGAGGGTAACGAGATCGCGGGCATTAAATTCATACAGATTTTTTTCTTCGGGAGTAACGCCCCAGCTGCGCGCATCTTCAATCCATTTTCCCAATAAGAAGTCCGGATGTGTACGCAACAATGTATCCATATCTTCAATGAGCTGAATGAACTCTGCGCTATATTTTCTAAATGAAGCTATATCTTTCTTACTATAGGCTGTTGCTATAGATTGTTGCAAAGGCGAAGCATAGTTAGCCAGTACCTGCCGCGTGACATCAACCAGATCATATCGGTAGCCAACACTGTTGCTAAATGTATCCGCATTTTCAACCAGGATCTTCCATGCTTTAGCAAGTTCGACCGGATCATAATCGAGTTTGGTCAACACGCGGTGTCCTTGCTTTGAAAATGTAGGGCGCGCTACGATAATGGATTCAGAGCCGCCTTCTCCTAATCCACCACTGTATACTGTGTTCTTCAATATCGTCCACGCTTCATTGACGGAAGCATTTTCTGAACCATATCGCGCTGCCGTATAGTCCTTCAGCCAGGTGTCCAAATTGATCGCTTCACTCTGCCATACATTTTCGAGCATGAGTTCGAAGAGTGCAGGGTTTTGTTCAATACCTTCCGGTGTAAGTCCGATGCCGGTTAACTTTCCTGAATTAGTATCGTGCAACGCGGCAGACGGATCAGCGGCAACATGACTCATTCTTCCAAACATCGCTACGTTACCGCCGAAGTTCTGAAGCATATTCCATATCCACGGAGTCTTACCATAGTATGCATCGGTTTGCCGCCATACCGGGTGACTCTCACTATATAAATCAAGCACAATCATCCGATCTTCCGGCACACCGGAAAGAATCGCTTTTATCTGCGCAGGCTTCCAGTATTCATCGTTGTAATGAAACATCCATCCCTGCATCAGCCATACTGCCTGCGGATCGGTATTCGCCATCGACCGGTATACTTTATTACTGATCTGTTTCAGAAATGTAGTATCATTTGTGGGCGGTACATTTTCATTGAATGTATCGGCTGAGTAAAAATGATCAGTACCATACTCACGCGTTTGTGTCTCCAGGAAAAGTGCGCCTACTTTTTCAAACAGCGAGTCTTCTGCATCCAGTATATATACATCGTTAAAGCCTGCCTCCCAGTTTGTCTTCTTCAGTTTTGCATTGGGAAATTTATCTTTAAACGCTGGCGGCACGTGGCCGGTAAATGCCGGAAGCACCGGAGTCATGCCGAGCAATCGTTCCTGCGCCAGTATTTTTTTCTGCAGCTCTTTGTGAGTGTCCATCCAGTGTTGAGGCAGTGGTCCGCCCCACGCATCAATGTTCCCCATCCAGAACCATGAGAAGTACGAAGGACCGGTAAAGAATGTCTCAAGCTCTTTATCTGTAAAACCCAGGGCATGATATACATCGTTCCATATAGCTTCTTCACCCGTTAACGCCAGTGGCATGTTAATACCATGCAGGGCCATCCAGTCTATTTCACGTTGCCACCGCTCCCAGTTCCACCATGCCATGGTATAATTGAAGGTACAGTAATTAAGATAGTAGCGATATTTATAGGGGGAAACGCGTCTCACCTTCGCGGTTACAGCCGGAAGTACATCAGGCAGCATTACTTCGAGTTTGTCCCAGGCGTAGTGTTGGTGACAAAAATGTTTCAGGTAGTGATTCAAAGCAGAGGCCACCGAAACAGCATTGTTTCCACGCAATACAATTTTATCGCCATTACTCTCAAGCTCGAATACATCTTTACCATTGTCCTGCGGAATATACTCGATCAGAAAAGCACCGGCTTTATCCTTTACAATCCGTTTAAGGAGAGCCGTGGCAGCATCATCCTGTTTCTTATCTTCAATAGGTTTTGTCTGATTGCAGCCTGTCAGCAAAGCGATGCAGGCAGTCAATATCAAACCAGCTATAAATCTGTTCATATAGTGCGTGATTTCTCTTGGGAAGATTACAGTTTATTAATACAACTATACATACAAATCTCCCTGACAACAAACGAAAAAATATTTTTATTACGCTCCAACGGTATACCATTGAATTGCTCGCTAATTTAGTACACCATGAAGCCTGCCAATACGCCCGATACATCTCCCCTGAAAAGCACGCATACACCAACATCTCGCATTCGAACGGCACACGCTAACACATGCAGTATATTTTTTACTGTCGCATTTCTATGGCTGCTAACGGCCTGCGAAGCACCGGAAAGGAAAACACCGCTGATGGAACTGCTTCCGGCCAGTGAAACCGGAATTCACTTTGCCAACAACCTCAGGGAAGATGAAGATCTTAACATCATCACGTTCGAATATTTCTATAATGGTGCCGGTGTTGGCGCGGGGGATATTAACAACGATGGACTACCGGATATATTCTTTGCAGCGAACATGTCGGACAACAAGCTTTATTTGAACCAGGGCAATTTCAAATTCGAAGATATTACAGAAAAGGCCGGTATAAATTCCGCTGGTAAATGGGCAACCGGAGTCTCGATGATTGACATCAATCAGGATCGACTGCTGGATATATATGTATGCTACGCGGGACCTACGACTGACCCTGTAAAACGCGCCAATGAACTATATATCAATAACGGCAACAATACATTTACCGAAAAAGCAAAAGAATACGGACTTGCAGACACCGGCCATTCCGTGCAAGCTGCATTCTTTGATTATGATAAAGATGGGGACCTGGATGTATATATCCTCACCAACACAACCGACCAGACCGGTCCGAACGTGATAAGACCGAAACGTGTAAGAGGCGAAATGATCAATACCGATCGTCTCTATCGAAACAACGGCAACAACACATTCACTAATGTTTCAGCGGAAGCGGGCATTACGATAGAAGGCTACGGATTAGGTGTATCAATATGCGACATCAACAACGACAACTGGCCCGACATTTACGTTTCGAATGATTATTTGTCGAATGACCTGCTCTATATCAACAATCAGAACGGCACCTTCGCCGATCGGCTGTCGCTATATTTCAAGCATACCAGTTACTCGGCTATGGGCAACGATGTTTCTGATTTCAACAATGACGGCTTGCTGGATATTGTTGCTGTTGATATGTTACCCCCGGATAACAAACGGCAGAAGATGATGTTTGGCGCTACCAACTATGATCGCTATCGATCCGAAATTGCGTATGGCTATACTCCGCAGTTCATGCGCAACACATTGCAGTTGAATGTTGGCAAAGCTATATCCGGGCAACCGCTCTTTAGTGAAATAGGACAACTTGCCGGCATCGAAGCTACCGATTGGAGTTGGAGTCCTTTGTTCGCTGATATCGATAATGACGGATGGAAAGATCTGCTGATTACCAATGGTTACGCGCGTGATATAACGAATCGTGACTTCGCCAGCTACAAAATGCACGAGTTTATGCGCAACGGGTATAATGAGTCTGTAAAGAAAAAATTACTCACGGCCATTCAAAGTATAGAAGGAGCACATATACCGATCTTTGCTTTCCGAAATATAGGAGATCTTACGTTTACCGATCAATCTGCCGCATGGGGTTTCACGACACCTGCCTATTCTACCGGGGCAGCGTATGCGGACCTGGACAACGATGGTGATCTCGACTATATAACCAATAACATCGATGGTGCTACGTTTGTATTTAAAAATCATTCGGAAGAAATAACACAAAACCATTTCCTGAAAATAAAGTTTGAAGGTCCCCTCGGAAATATACAGGGTTATGGAACAAAGGTGTGGCTATATACCGGGCAAGCATTTCAATTCCAGGAGAATTCTCCGTATAGAGGTTATCAGTCTTCTGTGGAGCAGGGCCTTCATTTTGGATTGGCACAACGTGACACGCTTGACTCCATTCGCATACAATGGCCGGATGGAAAACAGGAACTGCTTAAGAATGTACCAGTCAATCAAACCCTTGATGCAAAATATAGCCATGCAAAAGCGAATGCTATAGCAACTAAGCAGAGTCAGACACAACCAATATTCAGAGCGGCAAACAATCGAAACATCACTTATATACATCATGAAACCGAATATGCGGATTTTAAAATTCAACCGTTGATACCGCATAAATTTTCAGAAGATGGTCCGGGTATAGCGACCGGAGATATCAATGGCGATGGTCTTGATGATTTCTTCGTTGGTGGAGCCTATAACCAATCCGGACAATTTTATATACAGCAGAAGAACGGAACGTTCAGCAGTAAAGCACTGACTACTGAGAAAAAATTTGAAGAAGATATAGGTGTATTGTTGTTTGATGCCGATGGCGATCGCGATAATGATCTCTACATAGTAAGCGGTGGAAATGAATTTGCAACAGGATCACCTTACTATCGTGATCGGCTGTATACTAACGATGGTCGAGGTAATTTCCGATACAACAAAGATGCACTCCCGGCTACGGCAGCCAGCGGCTCCTGTGTAGTGGCTGCAGATTATGATGCCGATGGTGATCTGGACCTTTTCGTAGGCGGACGATTAACACCACAACACTATCCACAACCTGGTGAAAGCTATATATTACAAAACGATAAAGGTCGTTTTACCGATGCTACCGATCGCGTAGCTCCGGGCCTGAAAAATATAGGCCTTGTGTCCGCAGCGATATGGAGTGATATTGATAACGATGCGCAAATAGATTTACTCGTAGTAGGCGAATGGATGCCGGTTACTATTTTCAAGAACGCGAAGGGAAAACTTATACAAGCAAGAAACGAAGCATCTGTGCCGAACTCCATCGGCTGGTGGAACAGTATACAAGGCGGTGACTTTGATGAAGACGGTGATACCGATTTTATTGTCGGGAACCTCGGCCTAAACACGCGCTATAAAATATACCCAGACAAACCGGTAAGTATATGTACTGGAGATTTCAATCAGGACGGCACACAAGATGCTATACTGGCACACTATATCCAGGGAGTAAACCGCCCCGCTCATCCACGCGATGATCTTTTTTTACAACTGGTACAATTCAAGAAGAAGTATCCCAGCTATAAATTATACTCGGAGGCCACCATGGAGAGTATAGTGGCAGGTGTTGCCACTGCACCAGCCGTTACGCGAAGTGATATATTTCAGTCGTGTTACCTTGAGAACAAGGGCGCGAAAGGCTGGAACCTGGTACCCCTGCCGTTGCAAGCACAAGTCGCACCGGTATACGGAATTGCAGTAAATGATTACAACAGCGATGGACATATCGATATAGCCCTGAGCGGAAATTCCTACGCACCGGATGTACTCACCGGCCGATACGATGCTTTCAAAGGGTTGATACTCCAGGGCAATGGTGAAGGAAATTTTCAACCATTATCGGTTAAACAAAGTGGTGTGCTGGTGGATGGAAATGCCAAGGCACTGGCAGAATTAGTCGATGGCAATGGAAAGCTCCTGTTATTAGCCACTCAGAATAACGATACCTTGAAGGCCTTTGAACGTATAGCGTTTGATGGTAAATATATTACAGCGAAAGCAAACGAAACGTATGCGATCATCACTTATGCAAATGAAAAAAAGTCAAAACATGAGTTCTATTACAGCAGTGGCTACCTTTCACAATCATCGCGCAGACTTGCTATAGCTAAGAACGTAAAGCAGGTAGAAATATATAGTTATGACGGAGCATCCCGAACGGTTACATTTCCGTAGCGATATAGCCGATATTTCTATTTTACTTTCGAAAAGTAGCGAACTTCGTATCGTTCCTGTTGTGGTCCTTTAAATACCGGGTTCAGTGATTTTTTCAACGCCAGTATATCGTTGTCCAGTTTAACAATCGCGAATTTATCAAGGACTGATTTATCGAGCGCAAGATGAACAAGACTGTCTTGTGCCGGCATTGAAAAGTAAAATGTACGCGACTCCTTTCCGAGGGTCATAATCAAACTGCCGCCAGGTTCATAACGCTGCAACGGTTCGTCATATATATCTTTACGCGTAAAGGCAAAGCCATTATAGTACGAGTATACAGAATCCATGCGCCATGTTCCTTCGAGTGAATATTTACTTTCCCGATTGGAACATTGAAAAAATGCCATGCACATTCCCAAAACTATAACTAAAAATCTCATCCGTACATTTATACTCATGGCATACCGTGTTGACTATTGAATATACAAAAAACTCCCTTTGCTTTCACAAAAGGAGTCTTACTCATCCCAAACCCGAAAAAAGCCACTATAGAAGTGTCTTATTCAAAGTATATTTAGTACTATCTATAGTTTTCGTTTTGTATCAGCACACCGTTGCTTAAATCGATCTCGCGCTGCGGTATCGGGAAATAATAATGTTTCGGCCGTTGAAACGTTCTGCCTGGCTTGAGCGATCCGCGATTTATAGCATAGAACGCAACAATATCAACGATACCGGCTTTGTCCCAACGCAGCAGGTCCTGGTGGCGCTCATTCTCACCGGCAAGTTCTACCCTGCGCTCGTGAATAATGTCTTCCATGGTTGCATTGGTAATCGGATCAAGACCGTTTCGTTCTCTCACGGCATTGAGCTCTGCATCACCATTCTGCCCGGAACGTATCTTCGCTTCTGCCACCAATAAGTATACATCTGCCGAGCGAAGTATAGGCGCGTTCTGATCAGCATTCAGCCCACCGTTCACCCACGATGCAAACTTTTTAAAATGATAACCAGACGTTGAAAGATCAGCGGTATATTCCTGCACACCGGCATCGCCCCCCAGATCAACCATATCACCAACCCGAAACACCGTATAGCCAAGACGTGGGTCATTGGGCTCAAACTCATCTACGAGATCCTGTACGGGTTCACGAAAATCCCAACCACCCCAAGGCCGTGGTGTAGTATATATCTGCGGTGTGTTGTCGGTTGTCCAGTTGGCTTTGTACTGCATGGAAAAAAGAATTTCTGGATTGTTCTCCGTTGCAATTTTAAAATTATCTTCAAAGCTGCCGGCCAATGCATACTGCGCATTCTCGGTTACATGTATACCGGCATCAATAGCTTTCTGAAACTGGCTGGTATATACATAGTACTTTGCCAGAAATCCGTACGCTGTACCGCGCGACACACGACCGAGGTTATCCGCATCAGCCTGATAAGACTCCGGCAGTAATTCAACGGCTTTCAGAAAATCTGATTCAATCTGGGCCTGCACTTCAGCCAGTGTAGCTTTGGGTTTATTAATATTACCGGCTGTAACATCAGCTTCTAAAAATAAAGGTACTTCGCCATGCACCAGGTAGTGTCTCCAATAACTGAACCCACGAAGAAAATATGCTTCACCGAGACTTCTGTTTTTAATAGCCTGGTCCATCTCCACATTCGGTGCGTTTATCAGTACAGCATTCGCACGTGATATCATTTCATAACGCCACTTCCAGGTATCAATCAGTTTCGGGTTGCTGGCATCATACGTAAAGTATTCGATCGACTGATCTTCTGCGTGATCGCCTGCACGCCACATATCATCTGATTGTATATCCCACGTACGCTCAAAATGACCATAGTAATTTTCCTGCAGCAGCGGTTCATATATAGCATTGACGGCTGATACAACATCGTCTCCATTGCGCCAGAACTGCTGACTTGTAGGCTGTCCGTAGGCTATAGGATCCAGAAGGTCATCTTTACACTGCACGAACATCAGCATGACAACCACAAACAGTATCGAAATTTTTATGACAGGTTTCATAATTCTGATCGCTTAAAGTTTAGAATGATAATTGAGCCCCGACTGTCCAGGTACGTGCCTGCGGATATTGCGCATAGTCAACATTCATCTGGAAGTTACCCTGTACAATACCCAGTTCCGGATCCATGCCTTTATAGTTGGTGATTATAAATACATTCTGTCCCGTTACATAGAAACGTGCTTTACTGAGGCGAACTATATTGGTTATACTTTGAGGTAACGTATAGCCGATGGTAACATTTTTCAACCGGAAGAACGCACCTGACTCCACAAACATATCGGACGTACGGTGGTTAAGGTTGTCGCGTGCCGTAGTCATGCGTGGTATAGTATTACTGGTACCCTCGCCATGCCAGCGGTTAATCGTTTCTGCATACATATTGAACGGATACGTAGGATCTATACCCTGCATGCGATCAGCATTATATATATCGACTTTGGCAGAACCCAGGAAGAATAAGGAAACATCAATTCCTTTATACTCTACACCGGCATTTATACCATAAGTAATTTTGGGCGTGGGGTTGCCGATAATCGTTCGGTCGAGATCGTCAATAACATGATCGCCATTCAAATCCAGGAAGCGAACATCACCGGGTTGTATCTGTCCATCAGACCTTCGCGGATCTTCGGATATATTCGGATCGCTGTCAATCTCGCCCTGGTTCTGATATAGCCCATTTGTTTTCCAACCGTAGAAGGTTGCTATAGGATTCCCTTCGTATGTGCGAGAGATTTCGGAGCTGCTTCGGCCATAAAGCTGCGAAGACAAAAAGTTGGAGTTAAAGAGCTTCGTAACTTTATTGGTGATATAGCTGAAGTTACCAGCTATAGTATAGGTAATAGGCCCTGTACTTTTACGATAGCTTAGCTCCACTTCCAATCCTTTATTGACAAGCTCGCCAACATTCTGAAAAGGAATGGTAGCTGTACCTATAGATCCCAGGGATGGTGGTGCAAGTAACATATCTTCTGTTCGCTTATTGAAGTAGCCGATCGTTGCCTGTATTTGATTCTGGAACAGACCTGCCTCCAATCCAAAGGAAGTCATGGTGGCACGCTCCCATCCTATAGATTGGTTTCCTATCAGACTTTGTGCCGATCCAAGTGTTTGCGCATCACCAAAAGAATATCGATAACCTCCGCTGATGAGAGACAGGTATTGCAACGAAGGAATGTTGGAGTTACCCAGTTCCCCATAGCCACCTGTAACTTTGAGACTCGAAATTGTGTTGGTCATGTCTGCAAAGAATGGCTCTTCGGATATCCTCCATCCCAACGAGAACGCAGGGAAGTACCCCCAGTGTTTGGAGGGTGCAAATCTCGAGGATGCATCGGCACGAAATGTTACCGTTGCTAAATATTTATTCTGCAAACTATAGTTTGCTCGTCCGAATACGGACTGAAGTGCATTGTATGAGCGACCTTCTGTTGCGCTGGTAAGTGTACCACCGGAGTTAAGATAGCGCTGGCTCGGATCTTCACTTGGCAGATCTTTTTTCTGAGCCGACATATCCGAGTAATTAAAAGTTTGCTGTGAGTAACCGGCTACGACTGTTACATCGTGAATTCCCCATTGCTTGTTATAGTTTAAAAAGTACTCCTGCAGCAATGAATAGCTTTTGTTGGAGCTTACCGTTCTTGAATTATTAGTGGTCGTGCGTGTTTGATCGAGTACACGGATGTTGAACTCACGATAATCGCCAAAACTTGCATCGAGTGCTACGTTGGCTTTGGCGTGTAGTCCTTTCAATAGTTCTAAATCTCCATTTACACTTGCTAACATTCGCGAACGGGTGGAACGCCTGTCTTGTGTGTCGATAGTAAATATAGGATTGTTGATATCACCGAATTGTGGACTGATCTGTGATGAACTATAGCTGCCATCCGCAAACTTGATGGGCAACCCCGGGTGGAACCGTATTGCGCTCCACACCAAACCATCTTGTGCCGATAATGTGTTAGGTGTTGTACCAGCCTGACTCGTGATTTGTAAATTCTGACCGAGTTTAAATTTGCGACTAATGGTATGATCGGAATTGATGCGAAAACTATAGCGCTTGAAGTATGAATTCTTGATCATACCCTGCTCGTTATATACACCTCCTGACAACGAGAAAGCTGACTTCTCTCCTCCGGAACTTATAGATATATCCAGGTTATTTACCGTTCCTTTTCCGAGTACGGCATCCTGCCAGTCAGTTTGCTGCGTCTGGTACTGTGCATCTTCCCATATCGGATCGACAGCAATACCATCATTGGTATAGCGTTCACGTTTCAACATGGCCAGTGTGGGCGCATCGAGTACATCAACGGACTTGATACGATTTGAGACACCGCTATATCCATTCACGCTCATCTTCATGGATTGACCAAACTTTCCGCGCTTGGTTGTTACAATAACCACTCCGTTGGCAGCGCGGGTACCATATATAGCTGACGCCGAAGCATCTTTCAGAATATCTACCGATGCAATATCATTCGGGTTAACATCCGAGAGTGGTCCATCGGAAGGTACTCCATCTATAATTACCAGCGGACTCGCATCGTTTACCGTACCTACACCCCGAATGCGAATATCTCCGGTGCTACCGGGGCCGCCACCGCTGCGCACTATATTTACTCCGGCTGTGCGGCCTTGCAACGCCTGTTGTGTAGATGATACCGGCAGGTTGGCAAAGTCTGATCCTTTTACAGAAGAGATCGAACCCGTTACATCACTTTTTTCCTGCGTGCCATATCCCACTACAACAACTTCATTCAGCGTATTTATATCGGACGTCATTTGTACATTGATCACCGATTGATTGCCTACAGTTATTTCCTGCGTTACATAGCCTATAAAACTGAATACAAGTATAGAAGTCTCTGAAGATACATTGAGTGCAAATTTACCATCAGCATCTGTAGCAACACCGTTGGAAGTTCCTTTCTCCAGTATATTAACTCCGGGCAGCGGAGCACCATCCGGACTGTCGGTAACCTGACCGGATATACTAATCAGTTTTTTATTTACGAGTCCGGGCAAGGGTATATAGGTAACATTGGTGGATGTTAACGATGATCCTCCACCCGATTGATAATGCAGCACGGACGAAGGTGTTTGTGTAACGGACACAAGTGTGATCTGTTTCTTGCGGATGGTATAGGTAACGTTGGTTCCTTCCAGTATTTTATCAAGTATAGGCTCAATGCGCTCTTCCCGAATAGACACGGTGATGGCGCGATTGAGTGATGTGAGCCTGCTGTGATTAACAACAAAGGTATATTCAGTCTGCCGCTCCAATTCTGTTAACACGTCTTTCAGCGGAAGGTTCGTGACCGACAATTCAATCACTGTTCGTTTGCTCTTTTTCTGGGCTGCCTCGCCGGCACTTGGCATCGCCAGCAGGCATAACAGCAGAAACGCCATGCTATATACTACACATCGAGGATATGCAGCTATAGCCTGTTTGTTTAAAAACTGATAGAAGTGTTTCATAGGCTTGATGTTTGGGGGTTGTACCGCTACTTATACATTACGACTTCGCTCTCATTTATACTATATTTCAAAGAGGTTGCTATACCAATCAATTCCATCGCTTCTTCAAGAGTTTCTTCATGAAGTGTCATGGATAATTTTTCGTGCATGACGCTGGAAGCGTGTACTCGGATTGTTACATGGTAACGAGGCTGAATTTCGTCCAGGATATCTTTAAGAGTTGCGTTCTTAAACCTGAGTGGATCTTCTTTCCAGAGTGAGTAACTGGACGGGCGCACAACTCTGCGACTAACGGCATTCGACTTGTTATTGAACGTTACCTGGTCGCCTGGTTTCATATCGAAGGCTTCACTGTTTCCTTTTACCTGTAGCACCACCCTGCCTTCTTCCAGCGTAGCACACTCATGGACGTCATTGTTGAAAGCTGTAACGTTGAACTTCGTTCCCTTAACCCGTATGTTAAAGTTGTTGGTTTGGACAATGAAATCTATACCGGTTTTGGTTACATCGAAGAATGCTTCACCTTTTAACAATACAGTACGTGTGTTTTTACCGAAGTTCTCATCATATTGAATTGAACTGTTAGCATTCAGCCATACTTTTGTGCCATCCGCCAGTGTTACAAGTTTCTTCTTGTCAGCAGCCTGCTCTACTATAGTTGATAATGACTTTGCCGCGTCAGGTTGTATATATTTCCACAGGCCAAAACCTGCGAGCAGCACAATACAGATGGATGCAGCTGCCTTATACCACGTAAAGTTGGGATATAGCGGGCGTGTCTTTTTATCTTCTGTTGTCTCAATCTTTCCTGACAACGACTCCCATATTTCTTCTATATGCTTATAATCGCGATCACTTTCAGACAACGCGCGAAACTCGATATTGATTTCGTGAAACAGTTTTCGGTGAGACGGATCTTCGGACAGCCATTGTTCCAGAACTTGTATTTCTGCAGCAGATGTCTCATGGCGGAGAAACCGGATAATCAGATTATATACTTCGTGCGGTAATCGGTTGTGGGTATTCATTAAGCTGATAGTCGTATATAACAAATACAACTCAGCCTGATTTTACCCTGACAAGTTTTATAGCTTTCTGAAAAACACGATAGCCAGCCAGAGCAGCAGGGTATGCGGTGTTGTGCTATGCTTCTTCAACTGGAATTTGACTTTAACCAGTGCGCGCGACATTTGCGTCTCAACGGTTTTGATAGATATATTCAGCTTGGATGCTATTTCGTGATACTTCAGTCCTTCGAAGCGACTCAGCTCAAATATCTTGCGGCATTGTGTAGGAAGTTCGTTCAGTGCGATCGATAAATCATTCTCAATATCATGGGCAATGAGCGACTCATGCGGAGAAAGCTCATCAGCTGACGACTCATATACCGAAGCCATTACCCGCGCATAGTCGCTTCGTACTTTGGTATGCTTGAGCCAATTCAGGCAACTGTTCTTCGTGCATACATATAAGTACGTTTTTATACTCTTGTTCTCATCAAGATCACTGCGGCCATTCCAAAGTTTCAGAAAGACTTCCTGCACAATGTCTTCCGCATCTTCCTTACTGTTTATAATGATGTTAGCATAATTACGGAGCGGGGTATATAATAGCCTGAACAGAGTTTCGAGGCTCTTCTTGTCATTCTCACGAATGCTCCTTACCAGCGTAAAATAGTCAGGCTCGGTCAAGATGGGTTTTGGGCTTAAGTACAGGCTATATATATCCTTGCGGGCCTAGCCTTTGTACTAACTTGAGAAAATATATTGATGGAACCGAATTTTATACCCTGTTTTATTTACGAAACCGGTTTCGCTTCACTGCTATACCTATATCTATTAAGTAATTGTTAATTATACACTATATATTTTGAAGCACTTTAGTTTGCATGCATACCACTGTATCGTGCTTCGTTAAAAATATTCGATCGCTGGTGTTATCTGTCGCAAAACATTATTTACAACTGCGCTATAAAATTCTGCTGCATATCCGTAGTTATACGGATATTCTGGCAGGTATTCATGCTCATTCATAATTTTATATGGCGAATATCTTTGTAACGAATTGAAGTTAAGCCGTTACACTTATGTCCGACACAAATTCCATACAGAACGACTACCTGCTGATTGTATTTATCATTTCAGGTTGTATCCTGCTGATATACAAAGTGGTGCTGAACATCATGAGAAAGCGAAAGCGGAGAAATCGCGAACGCGTCTACTTTATATTACTGATGAGAAATCTCAATGAGATTGCTTTCTTCTTCCGGATTGACCAGCAAGAAAACAAGTTACCTACATATCGGCTCCTGGTAAAAGCGCATGCCATCATCCGGAAATATATCCGCGACATGGTAGCAGAGTTTGGTGATGAAACCGGCTTCGCCAAAGATCTGTCAAATCTGTACGAAGAAATAGAACAAAATCTCTTTGACCCGGATATCGCGCACATGTTATACGACACCGAAGAATCCAAGATTGGAGAAACAGGCAAAAGTAAAATCTCAACCATACAGGCCAACTTCTACAAGTGCCTTTCGAAGTACGATAAGAGTATACTCTGCTGAAGAAGGTTGCTGGTTTCTGGCGGCTGGCGGCTGGAGATTGTATCAACCGTAATTTATAACGAAAAAAAAGAGTGCACTGCCGGCATAGGCTTGCACTCTTCTTTATTATAGATGACCGCGGATACTATATAGGGTCATGATGCTGCATATATAGCGGCAAACACCTTGGCAAAATCATCAAGCTTTACCTTGCCTAGATTTCCGGTGCGATTCTTCCAGTAGTCTTCCGTCATTTTACCGGTGTGTAATGCAACGCCCATCTCTGTATAGTTCTCTGCTACTTCTTTTGATAGTCCGGCCTGCAGCATGCCTTGCAGTGCCTGTTCATCTTCGAACTTAACCCACGGCAATTCAGGTTTGCCAATGGCACGACCAATTGTTTTCGCAACGGCATCTGTTGAGACCTCATCACTCACAATGTATCGTACGCTATGACCGGTAAATTTCAGTGCTGTGAGTTCCTCAAAAGCAACCGCACTGATGTCCTGCGGATCTACGATCAGGAACTTGTTATTATCAACTGCAAAGTTACCGCCCATGATACCGGCATGTTTTATTAAACCTATATTAGACAACAGGTTCTGATAAAAGTACGATGGACGAAGGTGCAGTATATTTACGTGCTCAAGTTTGTTTAAAGCACCTTCTGCCAGGTATAGTCCGCTAACCGGGCCTACACCATCCGGCAGGTGCGCTCCAATGCTACTCAGGTTCACGACATGCTTCACACGCGATCCCTTTATAGCAGTAGCAAAGTTCTCACCGATCTTCCCGATATACTTCTTCCATTGCGGTGCATCCCACTTTGGTGGTATCATGGTATATATGGCATCAGCGTCTTTAAAAGTCCTGGTCAGAAAATCTACGTCTTCCACCGAACCAATAGCAGCCGTGGCACCAGCTTGCGTAAGCTCTTTCAGGTTATCAGCATTTCGTCCTACTACAGTAACACGTTTACCTGCTGCCAACAACTTTTTAACCAAGGGTGCCGAGATGTTACCCGCCCCTCCTGTAATCACATAGTTCATAGTATTTATAGGTTATGTTTGTATATACAAATATCACGGCAAAAAAAATCAGCCTTTCAGTTTATCGGCCACGTTTACCATCTGAAGTGCCAGTCGTGTACTTTCATTTTCACCGAGTATTGCTACGTAGTTGGCAAAAAACTCCTGCTGGCACGCGTGCAGCTTCGGCAACAGGTTATTTCCCTTCACAGTCGGATATACATTGGTAATTTTACCTTCGGTAGTGCGATGCACAAGCTTCTTGCTTTCAAGTTTCAGAATGAGTCGCGTTACCGTGCTGGGTGTTAAATGCAGGTACGTGGCGATCTGCGTAGGTTGTATACCCGGCTGATCAATTACCAGCATGAGCAAATACGCATGACTGGGTGTAAGATCAACCTTACTCCAACTCTCCTGCGCCAGCTTCTCCGTTTTCCGTGCCAGGGCATTGGCCGAAAAATAAAGACATTTCCGATACTCGTTCTCTAACTTTTTCAAATCGAAACAAAGGTATAAACTTAATATTTGTACATACAAGTATCATCACAAAAAAAGTTTTCACGAACAAGTTAAGCCGCAGGAATGCGCTTCGTTCACTCCAGGCGACTTGATATTCAATTTCTACAGGAAACGCTGGGAATCAGTTCACTAAAGTAACTGGCGGTAAATATATATTTACCTTTTGGACATGACATGAGAATTTATACTAATGACTTCTTTGTCAGGTTCCGATGTTTGTTACCCCAGTCGCTTAGCTGTTTAAAAATGGGCGCAAGTTCCAGTGCCATCGCAGTGAGTTCATATTCTACGCGTGGTGGCACTTCTGCGTATACCGTTCGCTTCACCAGTCCATCCTGCTCCAACGCCCGAAGCTGCAGCGTTAGCATTCTTTCGGTAATAAAAGAAAACTCTTTCTTCAACTCACTGAACCGGAATTTCCGCTCTTCAAGTTTGCTAAGCAATTGCAACTTCCAACGTCCTTCGATCTTTTGAATAACATAGGTGAGATCACATTCAACAATACATTTTTCGTTCCGGGTATAGGTTGAGTCTTGCTTGCGGGTTGCCATTACTTACATGTTTTATAGTACCATACAATTAATTCTACAACGTATAAAATCAAAAGTGGTGCGTTACTCTTGCAAAGAAATTTTTAAGCAAGCATAAAAACATGGATCTGTATTTAAAAGGAAAAACCGCGATCGTAAGCGGTGCGAGCCAGGGATTTGGACGAGCGATCACAAAAGAACTGGCAATGGAAGGTGTTAACGTTTTTGCAACAGCACGAAACGAAGCGCTGCTCAACAGTCTGCGAGATGAAGTTATTGCAGCAGGTGGAGTTGAGCCTGTTACGTTCGTTCAAAACTTTGTTGCACCGGAAGGACCACACAACATTGCAACGGCTGCTCTGGCTGCGCTCGGCTCGATAGATATACTCATCAACAATGCAGGTCGCAGCCGGCCGCTGGATGTTGTGGGTGCCGAAGATGAATGGACTGCGGCCATGACACTCGACTTTGATCGACATCGACAACTGACGCAGCAACTTCTGCCACAGTTTATGGAACACAGGCAGGGCACCATTCTGAATATCATCAGTACATATGAATTACGTTCTATCAATGCATCGGCTGTTGCCAAAGCAAGTATAGCGGCATGGTCCAAACAACTCGCATCACAACTTGGTCCGCATGGTATACGCGTAAATTGTCTCCAGCCAGGACTTATTGATACTGCGAACATTCGTCCTTTCTTTCCTGGAGATGAACGCAGAAAGTTTGCTGAGCGGGAAATTCCGTTGGGTGATTTTGGTGAACCGCAGGATATAGCAAACATGGCAACATTCCTGGTATCACCACGTGCCCGCTATATTACCGGTAGCGTGGCCGTTGTGGATGGTGGTATGCGTCATTATGCGTTTTGATTGCGCGATGAAACGCTGATCCAACATCATTAATCTTTAAGCAGAGATATACTTCTGCATCGCTGTGTCCAGGATTGTGATGAATCAACAAGGTCATTGCCTGACCGGGCATTCAATTTGTCCACTTCACCTATATTTCACTGCGATTACTGCCCGTGTACGTACAATTTTGTGTCATCATTTAACTCAAAACAACAAGATCATGAGCCTGAAGACAACAAAAACAATTTACTGGGCAGGTGCTATATTAACTTCATTATGGTTTGGTGCCAGCAGCTTCTTTGAACTCACTACCAATCCTGTAGTTTGGGACATCACACAACAATTAGGATATCCTCCGCATTTCATTTATATACTGGGTATAGCCAAACTATCCGGAGTAATTGTTTTGCTTACTCCCAACAAACTTCTTCGTTTGAAGGAATGGGTATTTGCCGGTATATTTTTCGATATCATTTTCGCGTTCGGTTCCAAACTTGCCGTACTTGGAATAGCAGCTACAACGGATGCTGTTGTTGCTTTCACCATAGTAACAGTAACCTATAGTATGTTTCGGAAATTATACCCCGCATATTACGCCGAAGTCACAGCAGAATAGCGCACAACGTATTTTCAGGAGAGCAGTACTACGTTGGTATATATAACGCTACCAATAAAGAAAGCGATCGGACGGGATCGCTTTTTTTGGCATTATATATACTACAACTATATATTCTGGCAAACAAGTGTACAGACTATCCGGTTAATTGTTCTGCCGCACGATAAGCGTTAGGTGTCATACCCTTCATTCTTTTGAATAACCTGTTGTAGTAAGGTACATCATTAAAACCAACGGCATGGCAAACCTCCGCGATCGATGCGTTAGTTTCACGAAGCATCAAACAGGATGACTCGATACGGAATTCATTCAGATAAGTGAAAAGAGATTTACCTTGTATGCGTTTAAAAAATACACACAAAGAGGAACGGTTCATACCCATGTGGTTTGCAACATCATCCAGGGATATGTTCTGTTGATAATGATTTAAAATGAAGCGATGGATTTCGCGCATCTTAACTGCTGACTTGTGTTGTTGCTTTGTATAGCCTATAACCGTTGTCTCGTCAGATTTGCCAATAACTTCCAGCATATTGAGTAATGTAGTCAATCGCTGTACATCAGTCTGCTTTGGCATGTCAATGAATAGTTTTTGAAGTGCCGAGAGAGTTTCTCCTTCAAACTTAATGGCATCCTTGTATCGAGCGATTCGCGCAATCAGAGAACCGAGTTCAGGGAAATTATCGGAGCAATTCTTAAATAACGACTCGGGAAAACAAATCGTAATGTTCTCAATTTTTCCATGCGCATCGTGATCAAATTTATCAAAGGACCAGCAGTGTGGCATGTTTGATGGTAGCAGAACGATCTCTCCGCGAGAGAATGTCTCCACTAAATCTCCTACTATTCGTCTGCCACTGCCTGTAACGATAAAAGATAATTCCCATTCTATGTGTTGATGAAACGAGACCTGTTCATGCCAAAAAATATGAACATGATCAAAAAAGAATGACTTTCCTTTTTCAACAGGAACATGACAATATTTAACATCTGGTACAGCGTTAGGCCGCATTATTTTCCAAATAATGCAAATATCAGACAATTTTCAGTAAATATGGAACAAGTTGCCAAAGCGTATGGTGACTATATTTGAACTCATTAAATTTCCATAATGCATAGTTCTTCTACATTTAAAGACACCAAGAATCATTATCAGATACTCGATGGTTTACGAGGTATAGCAGCAGTAATGGTAGTCATGTTTCATATCCTGGAAACATTTTCAGGAGGCGATCATGCCAAGCAACTCATAAATCACGGGTACCTCGCTGTGGATTTCTTCTTTGTCTTATCAGGATTTGTAATCGGTTATGCCTACGATGACCGATGGGGTAAAATGACGCTCGTTGATTTTTTCAAACGGAGACTCATTCGCCTTCATCCAATGATCATTGTCGGTATGATTATAGGAGCGATTATGTTTTACTTTCAGGACAGCCAATTCTTCCCTGGCATTAGTGATGTTCCTGTCGGAAAGATGTTGCTTATCATGCTGATTGGATTCACACTCGTTCCCGTTCCTCCGTCTATGGACATACGAGGTTGGAGTGAGATGCACCCGCTTAACGGCCCGGCCTGGTCGCTTTTCTTTGAGTATATAGCAAATATACTATATGCACTTTTCGTACGAAGATTTTCGAATACTGTACTCGCCATCCTGGTGTTTGTTGCAGGCGCTGCGCTGATCCATCTAGCCGTAACGAGTCCACACGGAGACGTAATCGGGGGCTGGTCACTGGATGGAACGCAATTGCGCATAGGCTTTACGCGATTGGTATATCCTTTCTTTGCGGGTTTATTACTTTCAAGAGTTATCAAACCGGGCCAAATCAAACACGCATTTTTATTGTGCAGTGTTTTGCTGATCGTGATCCTTGCCATGCCCCGAGTAGGCACCAGCGATAGTGCCTGGATGAACGGCCTTTATGATTCACTATCGATCGTATTTATATTTCCGCTGATTATATATATAGGAGCGAGTGGTCAGGTACAGGGAAGCTTTGCTAAAGTAAATAAGTTTTTAGGAGATATATCCTATCCTATCTATATCATTCATTACCCGTTCATTTATACCTTTATGGCATGGGTAGCTAATAATAAAATATCTATGACCGGACCATCGCCTGTTTCGATGAACGTTCTTGCCCTGGTTGCCTTTGGTATATTAGTCATTACAATTTTGCTTGCCTATGCATGTGTGAAACTTTATGATGAGCCGATCAGAAAATGGCTTACAAAAAGCATGATGCCTGCGGTAAAAAAACAAGGAGAATGAACCTGATATATAAATAACTAAGATCGGTCTGAGACACAAAGTATATATTTAACAAAAAATGATATGAAAAGGAGACGTTTCCTCGAAACACTGGCTATGGGAGCAGCAAGCTTATCAGCACTTGATGCCTTTGCCGGTGCAGTGAAATCCAAACCCTCCATGGGTGTTCAATTGTATTCGGTGCGCGATGCTGTAGCAAAAGATCTTGAGTCATCTTTAGAAAAGCTTCGAAAGATCGGATTTGATAAGCTCGAGATCTATGGCTATGACGGAACGTTTTTCGGCAAGACGCCTCAGGAATTCAAAAAAATCCTGGCAAACACCAGTATGAAAGTGATCAGTTCACATCATCTTACCGGTTTGGAGTTCAAAGCTAAAGGATCACTGACAGATGGATGGGATAAAGCTGTCGAGGATCTCCATAGCATCGGGGCGAAGTATATGGCTTGCTCCTATTTGTTCCCCAATGAACGAACCGAGAAAATATACTCTTCTCTTCCGGATTTATTGAATGCCTCCGGAGAAAAAGCGAAAGCAGCCGGAATTCAATTTGCATATCATAATCACGATTTTGAATTTGAGAAGTATCAGGATACCCTTGTCTATGATTTCCTGGCAACAAAAACCTCAGCCGACCTGGTAAAAATGGAATTAGACTTGTACTGGATTGTGAAAGCAGGACAAGACCCGATCAAATACTTTGAAAAATATCCCGGTCGCTTTGAGCTATGGCATGTAAAAGATATGGAAGCCGGTACCGGAGACATTACTGAAGTAGGTAATGGCACCATTAATTTTGATCAGATATTTTCAGCGCGAAAGAAAGCAGGACTAAAGGAGTGGTTTGTTGAGCAAGACACAAGCAAAGGCGACATCTTCGAAAGTCTCACTGCGAGTCACAAATATCTTTCCGCTAAAAATTATAAGTAGTGTTGATCTATAGTATATACCGATAATCACACTGTATGTCATATTTTTCAAGGCTCTTTAAAAGCAAACGGACGTCTTGCCATCGGCTTATAAAAAGAATCTATATTAAATTGAAGATGACTGTAGAAATTAAGTATGAAGTCATTTCATTTTAGAGGTAACTATATATAGCTAACCAAAAAATCATCGCAAACAAAAAAAGCCTGAAATCTTTACGACTTCAGGCTTTAAGTGTTTTGTAGACTGGAGGGTAGCCAGTTCGAACCTTTTCCTTCAAGATTTACTGAAAATCAAGTTTTTCAATAAGGTTTAGCGAATATTAACAAAAAGTGCGGCACAGCAAAAGGCATCCCCGCGGGTGGAACAAGCCCTTACTTTGCTCTTCTTAGGTTGCTGTTGAGTACAGTTCAAAACCCTTTCCTGGCTCCGCAAGCTCAAATGTTTCGATAAATTCATTTTCGCTTATTACCCGATAGGTTTCCTTAGCTCGATAACCTGCTGGAATGTTCTCGATACTTTCTGAAACAAAAACGATTGTTTTTCCATCCGGAGAAATTGATTCAATCCTATATTGATTGACAAAACCTTCAATATGAAATTGCCTCAAAACAAAAGTCTTCCTGCCTTTATCGTAGCTAATAAAGCCGCGATCTTCATGTACTTCACCATTAGGATGATTAGATGATGGAGGGTATATTGATTTATTCTTTATTTCGACATACTTCTTATTGAAAATGGTTTCATAGCTCCGCTCATACTTGCCCTTGCCTGACTCTCCACTTGAGTCTCCGGTCCATCTTCCAATAAAAATCTTAAATGGTAACCAAAGACTATCTTGTTTAGCACTTTGAGCAAGGGTGCTCATTGGAATAAAAAATAAAACCCAAAGTATATTTCTCATAGAAAATATTAGTTAGGATACTCCTCGAAACTACAAGTAAAATTTGAACAATTTGAATTGAGTCGAATGACATTGGTGATCCAGCCTAAGTTAAAACTTTAATCCATACGGTTTGGTACAGCAGGTATAAAGTTGAAACTCGTGTTTTCACAACGATTCGACCTACTGATAAGGTGAGAGTTGAAGCTTTAAGTCCGGGGCGGCTGTTTTTCTATCGACACAGTTCATTCTCAACTTTACGATAAGTGAAGACGCAACTGTAAGCAATCCGATCACAAGAATCGGAGCAAGTAAACCAAAACGGTCTGCTATTAATCCGGTAAGTATAGCGCCTATAGCATAGCCAAAATCTCGCCACAAACGAAATATACCAATACTCGTTGGCCGTTGCTCGGGATGCGTATAATCGGCAATAGCAGCAAGGAACGTTGGATATACTATAGCGGTACCTATTCCCAATAACGCAGATAACACCATGAACCAAAAGAAAGAGTTTATAGCAGTCATTGCAAGCAACGCGATGCCCTGTATAAGCATGCCGAGGAACAGCAAAGTTTTCTTACAATATCTGTCTGCAAGTTTGCCTGAGTATAGTTGTCCCAGTCCCCATACTGCCGGATAGGTTGCAACGATTATTCCGATTTGATGCAGGTCGAAACCCTTTGATACAAGTAGCAAAGGAAATAGTCCCCAGACCATCCCATCATTTAAGTTATTGATAAGACCTGCTTGTGTTATGGAGCCTAGATTCTTATGCTTCCATGTAGTGTCCCAAAAGATATTTCTTAGCAATGAAATTTTACTCGAAGTAGCTTCAAGTTTTACGTGCTGATGCGTGTCCCTTATAAACAATAAACTTAGAAGTAATCCGAAGAAACCTAATCCGATTCCGAGGTAAAATGGATACGGCCGAAGCCCATACCGGCTGGCAATCCAGCCGGTAGCAAAGGCAATAACAGCAAGGGCTATATATCCAGCAAATTCATTTAGCCCCATTGCAAAGCCTCTATCTTTTTCGCCAACTAAGTCAATCTTCATTACTACTGTGCTGGACCATGTGAGCCCTTGACTTATACCTAGAAAGAGGTTCGCTAATATTACAAAGTTCCAGCTTTGCGCGTAAATCAGGAGTAACGGAACTGGTAACGCTAACAACCAACCTATCACAAGCAGGTTCCGTCTTCCAAAACGATTAGCCAACATTCCAGTATAGTAATTGGTAATTGCTTTCGTTATACCAAACACAGCAATGAAAGAGAGGATGGCAGTTTTTGCTTCCAGATTAAAATCAGCTTCAGCAATTTGCGGAATGATCGTTCGCTCTAAACCAATCATCCCTCCCACAAAGGCATTTACAATTACAAGCAACGTAAATTGTTTCCAGTTCTCTTTAAGCCCGAGTTTGATTTCTGCGCTCATCATTGTAGAAGTTTTGCCGTTTGATAGATTAATTCAAGTGATGTGAGACTTCCATTCTCGGCACCTTTTTCAAAGTCCCCATTCTGCTGTGCCATCGAATTTGTTAGATGTGCAAAGCACACGACTGGCTTCGACTTAACTCTGCTAAAGGCGTACAATGCTGAAGCTTCCATCTCAACGCAATCAGCTTCCGAGGCTTGAGCATAAGCTATAGCAGATAACGTCTCGCGATAAGGCGCGTCTGTAGTCCAACTTTTTCCAGGTTGTACAGATAATTGCTCAGCAGTAAAAAGCGGCTGTAGTCTTGTTAACAGGCCTTGATCAATAAATGACTTTTCATTGGCAGGAAGATAGTGATAACTGGTGCCTTCATCCCGAAGACTATCAGTAATAAGTATATAATCTTTGGATAGATCTTGATTGAGCTTTCCGGCTGAAGTAATGCTAACTAACAGATCACAACCAGAAACGAATAATTGCTCCGCAAGAAGCACTGCATAAGAAGCTCCTACAGCACAGCCTATAATTCCAAAGTCTATATCTTTATATCGTGCAGTATATAAATCACTGTGGTAGCATGCCCAACAAGAGCTTAGTTTTGCAGAGTTCTTTTTTAGATACCGAACAATATCTCCATCGGGGTCAAGTACACATATTCTGGGGACACTACAATCTCTGAGATCTTTTTGCCTTCTTGCTTCACGAAGTAAATTCTCCGGAAGGAAAACAGACCGTTCGTTATAATTCTTATCCGCTAGCAGAGTCATATAAAATTCTTTAAGCAATCGCACAACGATTAGCACCAGCTTCCAATTCTGCCCGGTTGTAGCCCTCATAAGACCCCTGCTTATTTAATGCAGCAATGGTAAGATAGTTGGTAGGTGTAGGGGGCACACGGGTTCTCGTATAGTCTACAAACTCATCTTCTGTCAACTTCAATAATTGGAGTTTATCCTTTAGACTTTTAAGGCTTGCCGTGATCAATTTACCATCTAACTGAACAGTCGTTGCCAAGTGTGCTGGAAGCACAAGTGTATCGGGATTCAGACGTAGTAATTTGTGTATCGAATGATAAAGAAGCTTCGCTCGTACGATGACTTCATCAACGCTAGCCCTCAGGTCCGGCCTACCCACTCCGTCAATAAACAATGTGTCGCCAGTAAGCAATGCATCTTCTCCTATTTTGAAGGATGTACTTTCTAAGGTATGACCTGGACTATATATAACTTCAATAATCGCATTGCCAATACTAAGCTGTTCACCATCATTTATTGATGTGAATGGATAAGTAACATCAGCATTATTTATCAACAAGTGTTTTGCTTTACTTGCTTTGGCTAGTTCTCTGGTACGCGAAAGATAGTCAGCATGTATGTGAGTATCTGTCACAAACTTAATGGACCAGCCGTTAACTTCCGCCAAGTCTAAATATACCTGCGGATCGAGCGCTGCATCTATAACTAATGCTTCACCATTAGAGCCAATGATATAGGATAAAACACCTTTCGATGAGCGTCTTACTTGGATAATCTTTACACCACGTAGAACTACTTCGGCAGTATCAAAAGCAAAATTCCATTCTTTCATACCCCCTCTAAGAGAATAGACGCTATATCCTTTCTGCTTTAATAGTTCGGCTGCTATCAGACTAGTTTTCCCTGCTGCGCACACAGTAACGATCGGTTGATCGCGTCTAAACTCAACGCTATCAAAAGCATGCTCATCGCCATTTTTCAGTTTATCATATATATCTACGTGAACGCTTCCGGCTATTGCCCATTCTTGTCTTTGCTCCAATGGCCTTACATCTAATACAGTAACTGGGCGTTTTTCCCGAAGCCAATCAGACAAGGTAGATACATCAATAATTAAGTCCTCGTTTATCATGTTAAGTGCTTTAGTTCACTGAGACTTCGATTGGAAGGTCTTTCAATTTCCAGTCGGGGAAACCTTCTTCTAAGCGATTTGCCTTATATCCGGCCTTTAAGAGCATCGCTACAGCTTCATCGGCATACACACAAAATGGCCCTCGACAATAAGCAATGATCTCGGTTCGCTTTGGTAGTTCTTTAAGTCGCTTCGACAGTTCCGCTATTGGAATCGAAATAGCGTTCACTATGTGTCCTTGCTTATATTCTAATTCAGGCCGCACATCAACAACAACCACTTTTCCGGAATCTATTTTCTCAATTAATTCATCAATGGTAACAGATTGAAAATCGAACTTCGATTTTCGAAATTCCTTTACTACTTTTTCAACTACCTCGATACGCTCAATACCTAATTCACGGAGAGCCTTCCAAGCCTTAAATACATTGTCATTGGCGAGGGTATAGAAAATGAAATTTCCTTGACGATTTATCTCTACCAAATTAGCCTGCTTCAGTACCTGTAAATGCTGAGATGCGTTAGCGATGGTAAGATTTGTTTGTTCAGCTACCTGCTCAACTGAAAACTCGCCCTGCCCAAGCAACTCAACGATTTCCATGCGATGAGGATTAGCCATAGACTTTGTAATCCGCGCCAGTTCGCTATATATAGTATCCTTGTATTGCCGCTTATTCATAATTGCTGTTGATCTAAACAAACCACAAAGTAAAAGTGATGGTTCCAACTATTCAATAAATTTATTGAATAGTTTTTTTTTATAAAAAAACTCACTGAACCGGCGTTAAGAAAAAAATGCTAAGTTCCCTAAAGCTTATTTAGAATTGTAACCTGTGTAAGACAGGTGTAAAAATGAGGTTCGAAATATACTCTCAGCTTGAAAATGGAAAAGTCGGAAATCACTGTAAATTCGAAGATATAGGATAGTGAACAAGATCACTTCGAACCAAAAAAAGCCTGAAATTTTTAAGATTTCAGGCTTTTTTGTACTGAGTAGCCCCGACAGGAATCGAACCTGCATCAAAAGTTTAGGAAACTCCTATTCTATCCATTGAACTACGGGGCCAGGCTATAGTCAACAGGGGCGCAAATATAAAAAATAGTAGCTCTGTTTTAAGTTGTTTCGGTTGGCCAGGGAGAGAATTCGTAGCCATCCTTCATAAAGTTTGGATAGATTTGCAGATGTTTTTCTTTTACCTTCTCAAAAATAAGTTGTTTCAGCGCGTTAATGTTCTCGTTAGCTAAAGCAGACACGAATATCACTTCGGCAAACCCATGCTGGCGATAGAATCCCCGCGTCTCTTCAAGGTTGACATCCGGGTGTTTTTCGCGAAACAGATCTATTTTATTCAACACAAGTACAGTAGGTATATTTGCTGCACCAATCTCTTCGAGTGTTTTCATCACAACTTCGATCTGGTTATCATGAAACGGATGTGCAAGATCCACTACGTGTAATAGTAAATCTGCTTCGCGAACTTCATCGAGTGTCGACTTAAAAGATTCAATCAAATGGTGTGGAAGCTTCCGGATAAAACCAACTGTATCCGAGAGCAGAAAAGGTATATTTCCGAAAACAACTTTGCGCACGGTAGAATCTACGGTAGCAAAAAGTTTATTCTCTGCCAGCACACCGGAGCCGGAAAGTAAATTCATCAATGTTGATTTACCTACGTTGGTATATCCAACCAGCGCAACACGCACTACACTGTTGCGGGCTTTTCGTTGTGTGGCACGTTGCTTTTCAATTTTTTCAAGTTTCTCTTTAAGCGTTGTAATCTGAAAGCGAATATTTCTTCGGTCAGTTTCTATTTCTTTTTCACCTGCACCACCACGAGTTCCCGTTCCGCCACGCTGACGTTCCAAGTGAGTCCACATACGCGTTAAGCGTGGCAGTAAATATTGATTGCGTGCCAGTTCAACCTGCGTTCGAGCCTGCGCAGTTTGTGCGCGCCACAAAAAGATATCGAGGATCAGCAAGCTTCGATCATAAATCCGTGTCTTGAAGTCGTCCTCCTGTTCTTTAGGGTTCAGTTCTCTTTCTAGATTTCTTAACTGCGAGGGCGTTAAATCGTCATCAAATATTACATTACCGATCTTATTGGAATGTACGTAGGCTTTGAGCTCCCCTATTTTACCTTTTCCAAGAAATGTGCGTGGATCCGGATGCGGCAGATTCTGAACGAATCTTTCTTCAGTTTTAATACCAATGGTTTCCGCCAGAAAGGCCAATTCATCGAGGTGTTCATCGGTTTCTTCCTGCGTGCGTGTGCTGCTTAGCGCTACTAATACTGCTGTGTTCAAACTCTCTTTCATAGATTGTTAACGGGGAATTAACAGGAGGCGAACATACGTGATAAAAACTTATGCACCCTACCGCCCGTGGTTACTTTTTTCTATATTTGGTGAATCTAAACCAGAGTTTTTACAACGCCGTCTAGAATTTCGACCATTTGTCGGAGCATAGGAATGTGAAAGTTCTCATAACCAGAGCCAGACCATGAGAATTGCTATCGTCCTTAACACGTCCTGGAATATCTACAATTTCAGGATGAACTTCGTTCACGCCCTGCTTGAGCAAGGTTACGAAGTCCATACGATTGCACCCGTAGATGAATATACTCACCTGCTTGAAGAAGCCGGATGTATCCATCATAAAGTAAAGATGGACAGTCGGGGAGCAAATCCTATCAAGGATTCGGCCTTGATTGTTGAACTCTACTCGATCTATAAAAAGGTCAATCCCGACATAATTCTTCATTATACCATTAAGCCCAATGTATACGGTACACTTGCCGCATCGTTGCTGGGTATACCTGTGGTGAATAATGTTTGCGGATTGGGTACTGTCTTCCTCAAAAAAAATCTCGTCTCCGCGATTGCTATCTCTCTATATAAAATCAGCTTTCGCTTCGCCAGAAAAGTTTACTTTCAGAATCCGGATGACCTCACCTTGTTCGTGAACCGTAAACTGGTTCGCGCCAATGCTGTAGACTTGCTACCAGGATCCGGTATAGATCTTAAAAAGTTTCAACCCGCTACCTTCAAGCGCAATTCCAAATTTACGTTTCTCCTTATATCGCGCCTCATTACCGACAAAGGTGTGATGGAATATATAGAAGCTGTACGCAAATTGAGATCATCAGGTGTTGATGCACACTTCCAGGTGTTGGGTGCAATGGACCCGGAACACAAGCGCGGTATCAAAACTGAAGTTATTCAGGACTGGATCAACAGCAAGACTATAGAATACTTAGGTACTACCGACAACGTTCAGAAATATATTCATCAGGCAGATTGTATCGTATTGCCTTCCTACCGCGAGGGAACTCCCCGCACCCTGCTGGAAGCTGCCAGTTCATCCAAGCCCATCATTGCTACCGATGTGCCCGGCTGTAACCATGTTGTGAAAGACAATTTTAATGGACTTCTTTGCAGATTGAAAGACGCTGATGATCTGGCGGAGAAGATGAAGATGATGGCTGGTTTTGAAAACGCCACATTAAAACTCTTCGGTGAGAATGGAAGAGCAAAAATGGAAGCGGAGTATAGCGAGTCCATTGTTATCGACAAGTACCTTCAGACCATCTGCGAGTTAAGAAAGGTTTCTTAAACTTACAGACAAATATTTTCATGGAAGTAAAGCAAACCGGCATTGAAGGGCTGGTAGAAATTATTCCTTCGGTTTATCACGACAACCGGGGCTGGTTTTATGAGTTCTACAAGGAAGATACCTTTGCCAAGGCGGGTATACATTACAAATTCCTGCAGGAGAATCGTTCATTTTCTAAGAAAGGCGTGGTCAGAGGGCTGCACATGCAACTCCCTCCCTATGCACAGGCCAAGCTTGTAACAGCATTATCGGGCAAGGTGCTTGATGTGGTGGTTGATTTGCGTAAGGGTTCCAAAACTTTTGGGCAGGTTTATTACTGTTTGCTGGAAGCTGAAAAGTGTAACATGCTGATGGTACCGGAAGGTTTTGCCCACGGATTTGCCGCGTTGGAAGACTCCGTATTCTTCTACAAATGCTCAAATGTATATAACAAGGAATCTGAAAGTGGCATTCGCTGGAACGATCCGCAACTCAATATTAACTGGCAGGTAGAGAACCCGAATATATCGGATAAAGATCAAGTTCTGCCTACACTCGAAGAGTTATTAAGAAATTCAGTAATTTCACGATAATCACTTGAAATAACTTTTTTGAAGTTGAGACTTTTACGACTTTTTTATTCCATACTGACTCTTTTTTCTGCGAGCCTCCTGATCTCATCCTGCGCTTCGTATCGGCAGAACATTATGTTCCGTGCCACCAATATGGAAGCGGTACAAACCCAGGTTCGAGCCTCAGAGAAAAACTATGTTATTCAAAAAAATGACAGGCTTGAACTGGAGGTATACACCAGTAAAGGCGAGCGACTGGTAGATCCGGATCGTTACCTTTCAACCGGCAATAGCGCGCAGGCAGCTACCGCCAAGCAGGAAGTAAACACTTATCTCGTTGGACAAGACGGTCTCGTAAAATTACCGATGGTAGGTTCGATCAATCTCGTTGGACTAACCATTACACAAGCCGAAGAACTTCTGCAGAAAGAATTTACCAAGTTCTACAAAGACTCCTTCGTTATACTGAAATATACCAACAAGCGCGTAGTGGTGCTGGGCGCTCCCGGTGGTCAGGTTATTCCACTGGTGAATGACAATATGCGACTTACAGAAGTGCTCGCACTTGCCAAAGGTATAAACAACGATGCGCGTGCGTCCAATATACGCATAATGCGTGGCGATACTTTGTTTATAGCAGACCTCACTACATTTGAAGGATATAAAAAGAACGATATACTGATAGAACCCGGAGATATAGTATATGTAGAGCCAATTCGCAGACCACTGCTTGAAAGTCTACGCGACTATGGTCCGCTCATCAGCATCGTTACCAGTCTTACAACGCTCATCGTTGTCATTTCACGAATAAATTGATTTAGTGGAGCCAGCAAAAAACAATATCAACGCCCACATACCTGCTGAAGGAATAGATTTTAGCAAGCTGCTGGTTATTGTACGTAATAACCTGGTGTGGATTGCATTGATTTTTATTACGATCAATCTTACGGCTTACCTCATTATTCGCTATACGCAAGACCGGTACGAATCCTCCTCCGAGATCAAGCTCGATGTAAAAGATGAAGCTTCAGAGTTAGGGATCAATATGGTAACGGGACAAGCCCCGCAGAACACGGATCTCATCTCGGGCGAAATTGAAATGATCCGTTCGAGACTTTTTCTTAGTCAAGTGCTGGACTCATTGAACCTGGAAGTAAGTTACTTCAGCAAAGGTGAAGTGCTTAATCACGAGCTCTTCTACAACTCACCTATACAAGTCAATTTCAAAATAACAGAAGGTTCATTTTTCAACAGACCTATATTCTTTGAACGCGATTCGCCCGAAACATTTTCATTGATCTGGAATGAAGGTAACAATCGCATCAGCGGACGCTACGGTACACCTATACGCCTGCCGGGAGTAGAATTAACCATAGACAAGAATGAGAACTTTCTTTCGGAAGATGAGATTGATCTTTTCTTCATCATAAACAGTCAGGATGTATTACTGAGTTACCTCATCTCCAATCTTTCCGTAGAGCCGCTTAATTATTCTGCCAAAACTATACGCATCGCTTTTCAGGATAACAACGCCTATAAAGCACAGGCTATCGTACATACCATCAACAAAACATATCTTAACTATAGCTACGAGCAAAAGAAACTTGCTACCAAGCAGAAGATCGACTGGCTCAACAATGAGCTGCAATTGATCGAGCTGAAGATGGAAGGCTTTGAAGATTACTTTGAACGTTTTACGTTGAAGAACAAATCAAGCGATCTTCAGGAAGATCTTCGTAAAACGATCAACAACATCAACAAGATCGACTCACAGCGATATGTATTGTCGCGCAAGCTTGAAGAAGTAAACAAACTGATGGACGGTCTGCAGAATCGTAACTTTGCTGTAACGCCTTCTGTACGCCAGGCGATACCAGAATATTTATACCAGAATATAGACGAAGTACAAAACCTGTTACTCGAACAACAGAAGCTGACATTGTCCTATAACGAAAACACATTTGCTTATCGCGAAAGACAACAAGAGATAGATATACGTACCGACAAAACAACGGAGCAACTTGCAGAACTGAAAAAAGATTGGATGCGTAAGCTGCAGGACATGAACCAGCAGAAAGCACATCTCGAAGCAGCGTTTGTAAACATGCCTGATCAGAATACGCAGTACTCAAAAAATCAACGGTTCTACAAACTATATGAAGAGTTTTATCTGTCTCTGATGCAGACAAAATCAGGTTTTGAAATTGCGCAGGCGGGCACTACTCCTGATTTTCAAATACTTTCTCCTGCCACGTTACCCATTCAACCTATATCTCCAAACCGAATGATTGTATTGGGGATCGGTTTTGTAAGCAGCATGGTTGCTATATTTTTCTTCGTTGGCCTGCTATACCTGCTTCACAACAAAATTACCAATATACACGAGCTCGAGAAACTTTCGGGTGTTCCCGTGTTAGGCGTTGTTCCTGCATCACGTTACTCTGCGCATGACGGCTTACATGTGATCAGTCACCCGAAGTCGATGGTGAGTGAAGCGATACGAACCGTTCGCACCAACCTCGATTTTTTCCGCACCGAAAAACAGCAAAGAGTCATCGCTATATCTTCTACGATTTCAGGCGAAGGAAAATCTTTTCTGGCGTTGAACCTCGGTGGGGCAATGGCGCTTTCGCGAAAGAAAGTGTTGCTGATTGATCTCGATCTTCGTAAAGCAAAATCATATTTACCTGTACAGATTCAGGATCCTTCCAAGGGAATGAGTACGGTGTTGATTCGCAAAGACCACTGGCAGGATTGTGTGCACGCTACGAACCTTGACTTCCTGGATTATATACCTTCCGGTCCAATTCCACCTAACCCATCGGAGTTGCTGCTCAACGGTGAGTTCTCCAATCTGCTTGAAGAATTGAAGAATCATTACGACATTATTATTCTGGATACACCACCGGTCGGTTTGGTTACAGATGGTATTCAGGCCATGATGCGTGCCGATATATCAATCTATATTTTCAGAGCTAATTATTCCAAGCGCGAATTCCTGTTTAATCTTCAGCGTATCGTTTCGATAAATAAGATCGTAAATGTTACTACCTTGCTCAATGCTTTGCCGTCATCCAAAAAATCAAGTGCCTATGGGTATGGATATTATGAAGATGAAGGCAAGAGCAATGTCGACAGAATCAAATCTCTGTTTAAGGTAAAAGCGTGATCAGTTGGTTTAGAAAAAAAACTTCGTCAGTTGTCGGCAATCCCATCACAACTGATATACATTCCCATCTTCTGCCCGGCCTGGACGATGGTGTTCAGACATTCGAACAAGCTGAAGCTATACTTCTTCAATTCATCAAACTTGGCTATCAGAAAGTAATTACATCGCCCCACGTGATGAGCGATACCTATCGGAATACACCGGCAGGTATACAGGCAAAAGTCAATGAGCTAAGACATTACCTGAAAGAAAAGAATATAGCGATAGACGTTGAAACGGCAGCCGAGTATTACCTGGATGAACACACTTTTGGTATGGTTACCCGAAAAGAACCTATGCTCACATTCGGCAAGAACTACCTGCTGTTTGAAACAAATTTTTTGACCGAACCTTTCAACCTCAAAGATTTTATTTTCAAAGCCACCACAAACGGATATAAACCGGTGCTTGCACATCCCGAAAGGTATATTTACCTGCAAAATGATCTGGCAAAGCTTGAAGATCTGTTGCAGCGTGGTGTGTTGTTCCAAGTGAACATCAGTTCGATCACCGGCTACTATTCCAAACAGGCACAAGCCACGGCCCATAAGCTTATCGACAAAGGCTGGGTACATTTCCTGGGAAGCGATTGCCACTCTATTCAGCATGTTAATCTGATTAACAGCGCCAGGCAGATGAAGTACTTTCAAAAAGCCCTATCTTTACCGCTGCTCAATAATAGTTTATAGCCATCGTGCTATATATCCGGGCAAGCACACACTATTGTTAACCAAAGTATTACGGAATAGACTTAAATATTCCTGCTATAGTTCTGGTATAACAACATGCAGTGCTATATACTTAACCTTTCTAACACGGAGTTAACATGATTGCTGTAACCGGTGCTAACGGACTTCTTGGAAGTTTTATCATTCGCAAGCTTATCGAAAACAAAGAATCGTTCGTTGCTATAAAAAGAAAGAACAGCGATACTTCTTTATTAAACGATGTAGCACAGTATATCACCTGGCGTGATGCCGATATAGCCGATGAAGTTGCTTTGGCCGAAGCGCTGGAGGATGTAACCCATGTTATACATGCTGCTGCTATTGTCTCATTCAATCCGCGCAAAGCAGATCAGCTCATGGATATTAATGTTATGGGCACGCGCAATGTTGTTAATGCATGCCTGGTAAAGAATGTAACGCGGCTGGTACACATCAGTTCTGTCGCTGCGTTGGGCCGGCAAAAAGAGCAACGTGTTATAGATGAAAAGAATAAATGGGTAGACAGTTCCATCAACAGTACATATGCTGAGTCAAAATACTTTGCAGAGCTCGAAGTGTTTCGCGGACAGGAAGAAGGATTGAGTACAGTAATCATCAATCCATCGGTTATACTGGCACCTGCCAATTGGGACAATAGCAGTGCTAAACTTTTTAAGTATGTATGGAACGAAAAGCCTTTTTATGTAGACGGATTTCTGAACTATGTAGACGTACGCGATGTTGCTGCTATAGCGTATCGCATGCTGCATGAAAAAGTAGAAGGTGAACGTTTTATTGCCAACGCCGGAAATATAGCTTTCAAGAATTTCTTTTCACGACTGGCAGCATCTTTTCATAAGAAAGCACCGCATATCAAACTGAATTCGACTACGCTAAAGATTATTGCACGACTCGAAAATTTTCGCACATGGTTTACGCGCTCGGAGCCGTTAATTACGAAGGAGACTGCCAGAATTGCCGGAACAGAATTTGTCTACGATAATAAGAAAATACGACAATTATTTTCCTTTGAGTTTCAACCGATTGATGCCAGCATCGAGTGGTGTTGCCAATATTACAGCGAAAAAATGGCCGGGAAAAAATAGAATGATCGTGGTAGCTTTACGTTAAATTTTACCTTATTTTAGGAAAACCTTTTTATACATGGCGAGAGAATACCGCAAACGAGAAGAAGAAGGAAACGAGCTGATTAGAAGATTTGAAGACCATCTCCGAAAAAAGAAAGCCGAGTTTTTTGATTTAGATGCCTACGAACAGATCATTGATTTTTACATGTTCCGTGGCAAGTATAATAAAGCATTGCAGGCTGTTAATCAGGCCATCAGTCAATATCCTTTTTCAACTGAACTGATCACCGTTAAGGCGCAGATACTTTCCAATTTGGAAGAGTATAGCGAAGCACTTGAACTGCTCGATCAGGCACATGCACTTCAACCGAATGATCCGGAAATATTTTTAACGAAAGGATCTATCCTTTCATTAAAAGGAAATCATAAAGAAGCAATCGAGAACTTTGAACAGGCACTCAGCTTTGCAGACGACAAAGATGAAGTATACTATAACATCGGTCTGGCCTATCAAAGTATGGAACACTATACGCAAGCTATCGATGCCTATAAAAAAGCAATCGAGATCAACATCAATCATGATGGTGCGCTCTATGAACTTGCATTCTGTCTGGATGTAACAGGTCAACTTGAAAGCAGCATTGAATACTATCAGAAATTTATAGATGAAGATCCATACTCGGCTGCTGCCTGGTATAATTTAGGAATCGTATATAATAAACTGGAGAAGTACGAAGAGGCTCTTCATGCATATGATTATGCTATCACTATAGATGAATCTTTTGCCTCTGCGCATTTCAATACTGGTAACACCTATATGAACATGGGTGAGTATACCAAAGCATTGGATGCATTCAGAAAAACAATTGATCTCGAAGGTCCGAGTCCCGAAGTATATTGTTGCCTCGGTGCAGCGTACGAAAGTCTGGAGCAGTATGAGTTAGGACTGAAGTATTTTCAGAAAGCATCCAAACTCGACACGCTATACGATGAAGCATGGTTTGGTGCCGGAGCTTGTCTTGAAAAGCAGGAGAAGTGGTATCAGGCACTTCACTTTTATAACAAAGCATTAAAGATCCATCCTGAAAATTCAGAATACTGGAAAGCTGTAGCACACGCTGAGTTTAAAGTAGGGAATACCGTATCGAGTATAGATGCTTATGAAGAAGCGAGCAAGCTTGATCCGAACGATAAGGAAATATGGCTTAATTGGTCGTTTATTTACTATGAACAAGGCGATCACGATAAGGCTATCGACACTTTATTAACTGGTTTTGAAGAAATTCCAGACGATGCAGAGCTCTTCTATCGCATGACGGTGTACCTCATAGAATCAGGTCGTTTTAAAGAGGCCTTTAATTATTTGGAAAATGCCTTAATTTTGGACTTCGATGGTCACACAGCCTTATTTGATTTCTTTCCGAAAATGGAAACGCAAAAGGCTCTGTATAAGATCATTGAGCAGTTTAGAAAAGACAATAATTAATGAATTACGACCTTAACAATTTGCCTGAGCGTACCAAAAAGCCCAGGCAATACGGTTTTACCATGGCCATGGATAAAGGCCTGAGTATCCGCCAAGCTGAAGATTTTGTGAGTACATGTGCGGATCATGTCGATATCGTAAAACTGGGATGGGCTACATCATTTGTCACTCCAAAGCTCAAAGAAAAACTTCAGGTCTTTAAAGAAGCTGGCTTGCCGGTTTATTTCGGGGGCACGCTCTTCGAAGCATTTGTAATCCGGAATCAGTTTGATGATTACCGGAGACTGCTCGATAAATTCGATATGTCGTTCGCAGAAGTATCAGATGGTTCAATGGATATTGACCATGACAAGAAATGCGACTACATTACAAAACTTTCAGAACAGGTAACTGTACTTTCGGAAGTTGGTTCTAAAGACGCAGACAAGATCATTCCACCTTATCAGTGGATTGAACTTATGCAGAAAGAACTCGATGCCGGTGCCTGGAAAGTTATAGGTGAAGCACGCGAAGGTGGTAATGTTGGTTTGTTCCGCTCATCAGGTGAAGTTCGTTCCGGACTGGTGCAGGAGATATTAACGAAGATTCCGTTCGAAAAAATTATCTGGGAAGCTCCTCAGAAGGCACAGCAGGTGTGGTTTATAAAATTGTTGGGTGCCAATGTAAACTTAGGAAACATTGCTCCGGAAGAAGTTATTCCGCTTGAAACGATCCGTCTGGGATTACGCGGTGATACTTTTTTACATTTTCTCGGTATAGAGAAGAAAAACACAAATACAGCACCGCCTTTTGAAATCGACTAAGCAAACAGCGTATTGAAGAAACCACTGGATTATATTCTCCTCTATGTAAAAGGACTAAGCATGGGAGCAGTGGATGTTATCCCAGGAATCTCCGGAGGATCCGTAGCGTTTATTACGGGTATATATCAGGACCTTCTGCGTTCAATTCGTGCGATTGACCGTGAAGCCTTTCAACTCCTGCTGAAGTTTCGCTTTGCTGATTTCTGGAAGAAAATCCATGGTAATTTTTTGATCACGGTATTCGCCGGGATATTTACCAGCGTGTTCTTCCTGGCTCCTGCCATGGCCTATTTACTCCGTCATTTTCATATACAGCTCTGGTCATTTTTCTTTGGCGTAATTCTCATGGCAGCTCCGCTCGCCCTGCGCAAAATTACCAAATGGAGCCTGGGTACAGTGTTCAGTTTTTTACTGGGCATTGTAATCATGTACGCATTAACACGACTTAATTCTTTACAACTGCCGGCTGCACTCTGGATGATTTTTATTGCCGGTATATTGTGTAGTGGCGGCATGTTGATACCGGGTGTATCAGGTGCGTTTTTGCTGGTGCTCATCAACCGCTACCAGGCCGTTATCAACGCGGTATCAAAATTTAATGGTATAGTATTGCTCACCTTTTTACTGGGTGGAGCGATAGGTTTAATGGGCTTCTCCAGGATTTTAACCTGGATAATGGATAAATATTATAATACTACGGTAGCTTTGATGACCGGATTCATGTTGGGCTCTCTAAACAAAGTATGGCCGTGGCGGCAGGTTTTGAGGTATGTTACCAACGGTTCGGGCGAACAAGTACCGGTAGCAGAAAAGAGTGTGTTACCTTGGGATTATGTTACCTTAACCGGGAAAGACCCACTGGTCCTTCAGGCTATATTAATGGTAGCACTCGGTGTATTTATAGTGGTTTTAATAGAAAGAATAACAGCAAGATTTAAAACAAACATCTAACATGGAAAAAGTATTCGGACTAATCGGAGGAACGGTTAGTCATTCGTTCTCAAAGTCATATTTTGATGAGAAATTTTTTCGCGAAGGTCTGCGTGACTATCGTTACGAATTATTTCCGTTAGGCAATATCACAGAAATAGAAGCTCTTCTGAAAGAAACAAAAGGCCTTACGGGTCTTAATGTTACCATCCCTTACAAAGAACAAGTACTCAAATATCTGGACGAAGTAGATGGTTTTGCCAAGAAGATTGGTGCCGTAAACGTGATCAAGATCAAAGACGGTAAACTGAAAGGCTTCAACACAGACTCCGATGCATTTCATGAAACATTAGAGAAGTGGCTCCCGAAAGACAAAACCTTCACCGCGCTGATCCTCGGTACCGGCGGATCATCCAAAGCTGTACAGGAAGCGTTGAAGAAATTAAAGATCGACTATAAACTCGTATCGCGCGAAGCGAAGAAAGGTGTAATCACCTACGAAGACCTGGAGAAAGATCCATCCATCATCACCAACTCCAAACTCATCATAAACACGACCCCGCTGGGTATGAGTCCGAAGACGGAAGCAATGCCTCCGATCAACTACGAACACATCGGCAGCGAGCATTATGTATACGACCTCATCTATAACCCGGCTCGTACACTGTTCTTACAAAAATCAGAAATGCGCGGAGCAACGATCAAGAACGGCCTCGAGATGCTGCACGTACAAGCTGAAAAGTCGTGGACAATTTGGAATAACTAAACGCTAAGTCGTTACACGTTATCCGTTATCGTTATCAATCATCATAAAAAACGGATAACTACTAACGAACAACGGATAACGAAAAAAAGAAGAGTCGCCCGAAAGGCGGCTCTTCTTTTTTCCCGTTAAGGAAACAACGGTAAGGCTACGCTCGTTAAACATAGTTTCGCTCTGTTGATGAAATACATGCGATGAACTATTTCACAGCGTGAGCGATTAACTATTAACAGATAACGGTTAATTTCCCCTATGGATTTCAAACTCAGCAGTGAATACGTACCTACCGGTGATCAGCCCCAGGCTATAAAAAAATTAGTGCAAGGTATTAACGATGGTGAAGCTCACCAGACACTCCTTGGTGTAACAGGCTCCGGTAAAACATTTACCATGGCCAATGTTATTGCTCAGTGTAACCGACCTACGTTGGTCTTGAGCCATAATAAAACACTGGCCGCACAGCTTTATGGTGAGTTCAAACAATTCTTCCCGGAGAATGCGGTCGAGTATTTTATATCGTATTACGATTACTATCAGCCCGAAGCATTTATACCTTCATCCAACCTATATATCGAGAAGGATCTTTCGATCAATGAAGAGATCGAGAAGCTGCGATTGAGTGCTACCTCCTCGCTCCTCACCGGCCGCAGAGATGTTATCGTGGTAGCTTCCGTATCGTGTATCTATGGTATTGGTAACCCCGATGAATTCGGAAAGAACGTTATCAAACTTAAGGCAGGTGAAGTTATACCACGGAACAAATTGTTATTCGCATTAGTAGATATACTCTATCACCGCACCGAACTTGAATTCAAGCGTGGTACCTTTCGTGTAAAGGGAGATACGGTAGATGTATTTCTCGCGTACGCGGATTATGCTATCCGTATCTATTTCTGGGGAGATGAAATTGAATCGATACAACGCATCGATCCGCATAGCGGCAAGAAAATATCTGAAGAAAAGGTAGTGACTATATTTCCGGCCAACCTCTTCGTAACCGGTAAATCTCTTTTGAACCAGGCTATACATGAGATACAGGACGACATGGTGGCACAGGTAAAGATGTTCGAATCAGAACTGCGTCACCTCGAAGCGAAGCGGTTGAAGGAACGCACCGAGTTTGATCTTGAAATGATGCGCGAGTTAGGATACTGCTCCGGTATAGAAAATTATTCACGTTACTTTGACAGACGTTTACCAGGCGCACGCCCCTTCTGTCTCATCGATTACTTCCCGGATGATTTTCTCATGGTGATCGATGAAAGTCACGTTACCGTTCCGCAGATCAGGGCGATGTGGGGTGGCGACCGTTCACGCAAAGTAAACCTGGTAGACTATGGATTTCGCCTACCCTCTGCGTTGGATAACCGGCCGCTTACTTTCAATGAATTTGAATCGCTGGTTAATCAATCTGTTTATGTCAGTGCTACACCGGCTGAATACGAACTGCGTAAATCGGAAGGGGTAGTAGTAGAGCAATTGATTCGCCCTACCGGATTGCTTGATCCGGAGATCGATGTACGTCCCAGTAAAAATCAGATCGATGATTTGCTCGAAGAGATCGATGAACGCGTCAAGAAAAATGAGCGTGTATTGGTAACAACGCTTACCAAGCGCATGGCCGAAGAACTTACCAAATATATGGATCGTGTCGGCATAAAGTGCCGGTATATACATTCTGAAGTCCATACACTGGAACGCGTTGAGTTGTTGCGTGAATTACGTTTAGGGGTATATGATGTACTGGTAGGTGTAAACCTGTTGCGTGAAGGTCTTGATCTTCCGGAAGTATCGCTTGTTGCTATATTGGATGCTGATAAAGAAGGCTTCCTTCGTAACCAGCGTTCTCTTGTGCAGACGATCGGTCGCGCAGCTCGTAACGCGAACGGCAGGGTAATTATGTATGCTGATAACATTACGGAATCCATGCAGGTTGCCATTGAAGAAACTAGCCGTAGAAGACAGAAACAGATAGACTATAACAAAGCACATGGTATTACACCGAAGACCGTGCTGAAATCCAAAGAAGCCATCCTCGGACAAACCAAAGTGGCTGATTCGAAAAAGTCTACTCGTAATTACTATGTAGAGAATGAAGAAGCAACGTTAGCCGCTGATCCGGTGGTGGCCTACTTAAGCAAAGATGAGCTTAACAAAATGGCGGATCGCACGCGTAAGGCGATGGAGAAAGCAGCGAAAGAACTTGAGTTCATGGAAGCCGCCAAGCTTCGCGATGAATACCTCGCGATTCAAAAAATGATCGAAGAGAAAAAATAGCAACAGCGAAAATTAACGTGTGTGCTTGCTGCGTGTAAGGTCTACGTTGTAGAAGCCTCCGCGATTTTCGTTACGCTCCAGCGATTGCTTAGTAATGACGTACGCTATCGTGATGAGGTTTCTCAACTCGCAAAGCTGCGGTGAGAGCACGGCTTCATCGTATAGCTTCTCGGTTTCATGGTATAGCACGTCAATTCTTTTCAGCGCGCGTTGCAGGCGTTCGTTCGAGCGCACAATAGCAACGTAATCGCTCATCAGGTCGCGCAGCTCTTTCCGGTTGTGCGTAATAAGAATCTGCTCGCGCGGCACCGTTGTACCCTCTGCGTTCCACTCCGGTATATTCTGAGACACTGTTATGGTGTGAAGCTTCTTCTCAACGTCCACAAAGCAACGATGGGCAAATACAATAGCTTCCAATAAAGAGTTAGAAGCAAGTCGGTTGGCGCCATGCAACCCGGTGCGCGAACATTCACCACAGGCATACAGGTTGGTGATGGATGTTCTTCCGTACGTATCTACATCTATACCGCCACACTGATAATGCGCGGCTGGTACCACAGGAATCATCTCCCGTGTTATATCAATACCTTTACTCAAACACTTCTCATATATATTCGGGAAGTGCGATATAAAATCTTCTTTCGGTAAATGCGTGCAATCGAGGTATACACATTCGTCACCGCGCGTAATCAGTTCATTATCGATTGCCTGGGCAACGATATCGCGTGATGCCAGCTCGCCACGTTCATCGTATTTGAACATGAAGCGTTCACCATCTTTTGCACGCAGGTATGCGCCGTGTCCGCGTATAGCTTCCGTAATAAGGAATGATGGATTATCATCCTTCGAATAAAAAGCTGTCGGGTGAAATTGTACAAACTCCATATCGCGCACCCGAGCCATAGCGCGATACGCCATCGCTACACCATCACCGGTTGCTATCAATGGATTTGTTGTCGTGCGATATACCTGTCCGGAACCACCCGTAGCCAGCAACGTTACCTTCGAAGTATACTTCTCAATCTTGCAGGTATACTGATCCATAACATACGCGCCATAGCAGGTAATGCCCGGTTGTGGTTGTGATATTCTGCTTTTGAAATGGTGCTCGGTAATGAGATCAATCGAAAAGTGATGAGACAGCACAGTGATGTTTTTCAATGTACTCACTTCTCTCAATAGAGCCTGTTCGATCTGCCAGCCCGTTATATCTTTATAGTGAATGATGCGTTTGGCCGTGTGGCCACCTTCTTTCGCGAGTGCGAGATTGCCCGATTCATCCTGGTCAAACTCAACACCCCATTGTATAATTTCGAGTAAACGATCCGGCCCTTCTTTCACTACCAGCTCCACCACCTCACGGTCGCACAAGCCATCGCCTGCACGCAACGTATCCTCTATGTGTTTATCGAAGGAGTCGGTGATTTCATCCAGCACTACGGCTATACCACCTTGTGCATATTTTGTGTTGGACTCGCTGTCGTCTGCTTTGGTAATAACCGTTACGGATTGCTCCGGAAAACGTCTCGCGGTTTTAATGGCAAACGAAAGCCCGGCTATACCCGAGCCTATAATGAGAACATCAGTCTGCGGCATGTTTAGCTTTTAGAGATTTCCAGCATACGCTGAATCGGTATCAATGCTTTTTTACGTATGTCTTCCGGCACTATAATTTCCGGCAGTTCATACTTTAAACAAAGATATAGTTTCTCCATAGTATTCATACGCATAAAGGCACACTCGCTGCAGGCGCAGGTGTTGTCTTCGTGGCTGGGAGCCGGTATAAGACTTTTATGCGGAACTTCTTTCGACATTTGGTGAAGTATACCTGCCTCGGTGGCAATGATATATTCAGAAGCAGAATCATTCTTCACATAGTTGATCATACCCGTAGTAGAACCTACATAGTGGGCTACTTTCAGAATGTGTGTTTCCGATTCGGGGTGTGCTACAATTTTAGCATTCGGATGCTGCTTGTGAAGTTCCAGTAATTT
>CBIHOZ010000047.1:0-42842 GCA_966211525.1 uncultured Chitinophaga sp.
ACTTCTTACTTCTTACTTCTTACTTCTTACTTCTTACTTCTTACTTCTTACTTCCTAGTTAAAAAAAGCGGAAGCCCCCAATAAACAACCCCACTACACGTCCATTCGCGGACAAAAGTGTGTGTGAATGAACGGTATACTTTGCCGAAAATCGCTATTTTGCTTATATACAGCCACTGGCATACATATTGACATAGGCGAACCATGATTAAAAATTACCTGCTCATAACTTATCGTAGCATGATGAAGAACAAGGCCTTCATCATCATCAATGTATTTGGCATGGGCATCGCGCTTGCCTGCTGTATTGTAAGTTACCTGGCCTATCAGTATGACTCAACCTTTGATACTGTTCACGAAAACGGAGCACATATATACCGCGTCAGCGCAGTACGCACATTCGAAAATGCCCAGAAACGTTTTGGTTATGCTTCACTTCCCTTAGGTAACATTATCGATAAAACTTTTGAGGATGTTGATAACTCATCCTTGTATTCGGATTCGTATTCAAACTTCAAACGCGAAGATGATTTGTTTGCTTCGCGCGTTTCGTATGTAGAACCGGATTTCTTCCAGATGTTCACTTTTAATTTTGTTGCAGGCTCGGCCGATGCACTGAATGACAAAAGTAATGTGCTGATCAGCGAATCGATGGCTGTTCGTTTATTTAACAGTCCGGTAGAAGCACTGGGCAAAACCATGACACAAGTATATGGACAGGAACTGAAAGAAGTAAAGATTGCCGGTATATTTCAGGATCCTCCCATGAACTCATCTTTCCATAAACAAGGCGGATCTGCGTTTATGAACTTCGAAAACTACAAAGATGAATTTCCGCAGGCACCGGAAAATGACTGGCACCAGTTGGGGACATTATATATACAAATCAATAATTCGGAACGAAAAGATATAGTATATAAACAACTCCAGCCCTACACCAAAAACAATAACGAGGTACAGGAAAACTTTCAGCTGGCCGAGTTTTCCCTTGATCCGTTCACAAGCATGGCACATCGTGACCGTGACGAAGATATTCGTTCACAAACGTGGGGTGCACCACCCGTGGCCGCCATCATCGGCTCTGTAATAATGAGCGGACTGATTTTATTAATCGCATGCTTTAACCTGACCAATACTGCCATCGCAATTTCATCGAGACGATTAAAAGAAATTGGCATTCGTAAAGTAATGGGAAGTGTGCGGATACAACTTATCATTCAATTTATAGGCGAAACTACCTGCGCCTGCTTACTTGCATTGATCGTTGGTGTTGCCCTGACAAGTTTCCTGATTGAAGGCTGGAATCTGATGACCGGAAATAACATACATCTTGAAGTAAATTATCTTGATCAGCCCTCCATCATAATTTTTATTCTTGCATTGCTCATCTTCACTGGAATTATAGCAGGAAGTTATCCGGCATTTTATATCAGTAAATTTCAACCGGTTAGTATACTGAAGGGCAAGCTTAAATTTGGTGGCACGAATTATTTCACACGTACTCTGTTGTGCCTGCAGTTTGCTATTTCATTAATCTCCATCGTAAGTGCGTTTGCATTCTTACAAAATGCACGTTACCAACGGGAGTATGATCTGGGTTTTGATATTCGTGGTTCAATTATAGCACCGGTAAACAATCAGGGAGAGTTTGACACTTATCGAAACGCACTGCAAAGCAATCCTGAAATACTTTCTATAGCGGGTGCCAAAAGCAGCATCGGTTCTTTCAGAATGCATGAAGCTGTTGAGCACGAATTGAAAACAGCAGAAGTAGACATTATTGAAGCTGGTGATGACTATCTGAAAACCTTTAATCTTCAACTTACACAAGGCCGCGATTTTATCAGGAACTCCGAAACAGACATGAAAGAATCAGTGATCATTACCGAGAACATGGCTACACTGTTCGGACTCGATAAACCGTTGGGTAAAGAAATTGTGTGGCGCGACAGCGTTCGTCTCTTTGTAGTAGGAGTTGTGAAAGATATATATACCCAGGGCCTCTGGCGTGACCGCGATGCACTGATGATGCGTTACATTCCTGCCGACCAATACAGCAACATGATTGTAAATGCGAAAGCCGAAAATATAGCGTCCGTTCAGGATTACATGGAGAAACAATGGTATAAACTATTCCCCAACCGACTGTACCCTGGCCGTATGTTAGCGTCCGATCTGCAGGTAGCAACTAACCTAAACATGAGTGTTGTATATGGTTATACGTTCCTTGGAGCAATCGCTCTACTCCTGTCAGTTACCGGGTTGTTCAGTCTTGTCTCATTGAATATAGTGAAGCGCATGAAAGAGATCGGAGTTCGTAAAATACTCGGAGCCTCTGTCTTTAATATCAGTAGAATTATCAATGCAGAATTTATTGTTATCCTGTTGGCTGCTTCCGGCTTGGGGGCGTGGGCGGGCTATGCGTGGTCTAATACCATCATGAGCAACATGTGGCGATACTATAAAAGCGTTGATATATATTCTGCGGCTATGGCAGTTGGAGTACTGCTAACAATCTGTGGACTCACCATTGGTTACAAAATATATACCATCGCTACGATGGATCCGGTAAAAACATTACGCGATGAGTAGAGATGATCACGCGTAATGGAATGCTCATAACATCTCAGGTTTAGGTCGTAGGGGCTCTGAAGAAATTCAGGGCCTTTTGTTTATGGGATAAGTCTTATGTTTCAATTAATGTGTTCGTACAGGTATAGCTGAAGAACGCTTACGGCCTAACCTTCATCTTTCCCACCACCTTCAGCATGTCGCTGATCTTCTTTACTTCTTTGCTGTTGCGTTGGCCCCATGCATCGATTAATGCAACAATTGGTAATATACTCTTGCCCATTTCGGTAAGGTTGTATTCCACTTTCGGCGGCAAGCCCGGATAAATAATTTTACTTATCACTTTATAGTTCTCAAGTTCTTTCAACTGGATATTAAGAACACGCGGAGTCGCTGAAGCTATAGCACGGTGTATTTCACTCGGTCGCTTTTTACCATTGTTGATCGCATCGATAATACAAGGCTTCCACTTGCCGCCAAATACACGCATGGCTACCTCAATGCCGCAGTCAAGATCTTCGGGTTTCTTTCGCGTATACATAACTTTTTTAAAACAAATTTAGTCATCATTACACACAACATTATATAGGGAATAATTATTCCCCGGAATAAATTCTCTCACGTTGAGTTGGAAAGTAACAGTCTCCAATTTTGAATCATCAAACAAAAAGAAACAAGAATGGACACTATTAAAAATGCAACTGTAATTGGTTTAGGACAAATGGGTGTGACACTGGCCAGGCTTTTATTGAAGCAACACTATAACGTTACGGTATGGAATAGAACAAAGCAGAAGGCAGACGCGATTGTGAAAGAAGGTGCAACATTTGCATCCGATATTAGAGACGCCGTCAAGGCAAGCAACATCATCGTTATTTGTGTATTCGACTATACGGCTGCGAAAGATATACTCTTCAAAGAAGAAGTTACGACCCAGCTAGCGGGAAAGACAATTATCCAGTTAACCACCGGCAGTCCGGATGACGCGCACGAATTCGAGGCATGGGCGAACCAACATGGAGCATACTATATTGATGGTGCTATACAAGTTGCTCCCGAGCAAATGGCACGTCCGGATACTACTATATTTACATCGGGTAAAAAAGAAGCCTTCAACAACAGCGAGGCTGTATTAAAAATATTCGGTGGCAACATAAAATACCTCGGAGAAAAAGTGACTGCGGCCGCAGCCATGGATCTCGCTTCCCTCTCGTATCTATATGGATCGTTATTGGGATTTTTCCACGCTGTACGTATAAGTGAAGCAGAAGGATTTCCGGTAGATTTACTTGGCAACATCATTCGTGAAGTAACACCGGGTTTTACAGAATTCATGCAATACGAAGCGAGCGTGATACAATCAGGAAACTTTGCCATAACACAAAGTCCGTTGTCGATTAGTGTAGAAGCAACGGAGAGAATTCTGCAAGCATCAAAGACATACAAAATCAACACCGAGGTGGCAGAGCTCAGCGCCAGTTTTTTTAAGCGTGCACAAGTTGCCGGTTATGAAAAAGAAGAACTCGCATCGCTCATCAAAATCTTCCGTTTGTAAAGTAAATCAATCATTAAATTGCAGGAGCTCGCTATCATTGCTTTACAAACCCCGACACTATGAAAAACTTCGATTGGACAGCATACACAAAAAAGATAGCGATTCGTGCCGGTATAGCCGACATCTATGATGCGTGGACTAAATCAAGCGAGTTGGAAAAATGGTTTCTGCAGAAAGTAGAGTTTTACAACGCAACGGGTACACGCATCGATACAAACGCACATGCCCAGCCAGGAACACGCTATCAATGGCTCTGGTACTTATACAAGGATCCAATGGAAGGGATAATCAAGGAAGCAAACGGCAAAGATCACCTGCAGTTTACATTCGAAGGGGAATGCCTGGTAGATGTAAATCTTCGCGAAGAGAACGGGTATACCATCGTTGAACTTCGTCATCATAATATTCCATTGGACGACCACTCAAGACAATTTGTACGACTGGGCTGCTCCAACGGCTGGACATTCTACCTGGCCAATCTCAAATCCGTATTGGAAGGCGGTATCGACTTGCGAAACAAGGATGAAAACCTGGTGCCGATGATCAACAACTAAATATACGTACTATATGTACCTGATAAGAGGATTGTACTCCGATCCTCTTATCCTATATAGCAACGTCATGCTTCCGCGACAGCAAACTGATTGCGATATTGTGAGGGAGTCATTTGCATTTCGGCTTTAAATGCTAGGTTGAACGAAGTAACATTACCAAAGCCACAATCGTACGCTATCGTTTCGATTTTTTCACGCGCATAGTCCGGACTACTTAAAAGTATTTTAGCGCGGGCAATCCTGTATTGGTTTACAAATTCAGCAAAGTTCTTCTGTTCGTATTCATTGATTACCTGCGATACATCGCGTGCTGCTATAGAAAGTTTTTCTGCCACCATCTTCAACGATACATCGCTTTCGAGGTACATCTCTTTATTGGCAAACAAGTCTTTGATCTGTTCGAGCAGGCGCCTGGACGCAACGGTATCCATACCTGACGATGTATATTTCTCTAATGCAAATACATGACGCTTTAACAATAGATACGAGAATATATACATGAGGAACGAGAAGAAAACAGCACCCAGTATATAGAATGGAATCAGGCGCGCGAAGATACCCACATACAGGAACCAGATGATGGTGACTCCGGCCGCTATATTGCGATACCATGGCAACAGTCGCGCTCCCTTTAGCGAGCGTACCATATATACCCAACATGCAATCAGGTACAGCGCCATGTGTAAAAACACGAGCCAGAAAATGACAGACGTTAATATGTCACCTCGATTGGGAATGATCCGGCAACACAAAACAAAAACTGCAAAGGGAATCAAATGAAGATAATCGCGACCGGAAAAAAATTTCTTCTCAAACAACGCCTTGCCATAGAACCAGAGGAAAGGCCCCGTTATCAACATCCCCGACATAGCGAGGTTTCGAATCCACGGCTCCAGGGGTATATAATTAAAGAGTACAGATTTACCGATGCGCAAGGTCAATCCCAGTAACACCAGTGCAAGCAGTATATTCGACTTCCTGTCCTTTACCGTAAAAAGATAGCCGCATAAAAACAACGCCTGGGCTACCCCCAAACAGCTCAACACCAGAATAACTGCATCCTTAATCATTCTACTAAATACGAAAAGTGCTGCCGATTTCAAACGTCAACATCCTGAAAAGAGCTTTTCTCCCCCTTAAAGGCAAATCGCATAAAACGAGCAGCAAACTCATTTTTTTAAAAAATTGCAACTGTTAGCTGAGCCGTTCAGCAAAGCATCTTTGAGCTTTTTAACAAAATTGGGCATCCACGTTTACGCCAACTTTGTATCATCAAAAAAAAGTATATGACAAAAGTTTGGTTTATAACCGGCAGTTCCCGCGGATTGGGAAGAAGCCTGGCAGAAGCAGTATTGGAAAAAGGACACAACGTAGTGGCTACCGCACGAAACACGGATCAACTGGAAGACCTTGTCTCAAAATATCCCAGACAAATTCTTCCACTTAAATTAGATGTTAATGACGCGGCACAGATCAAGGCAAGTGTTGAGAAAACGATAAAGCATTTTGGTCGCATTGATATACTTGTCAACAATGCTGGCTTTGGTATAACCGGAGCAGCGGAAGCATTTACCGAAGAGCAGGTACGCAGTCAGCTTGAGACAAACCTATATGCACCTATTGCCGTAACGCGTGCGGTATTACCCTATATGCGCAAGCAACGGAGCGGACATATACTCCAGATCAGTTCTATAGGAGGTCGTGTAGGTAATTCAGGATTAACGATGTATCAGGCAGCCAAGTTCGGACTGAGTGGATTTAGCGAAGCGCTTGCTGGCGAAGTAGCTCCGCTTGGAATTAAAGTTACTTCGGTTGAGCCCGGAGGCTTTCGTACGGATTGGGCCGGAAACTCTATGAGTTATGCACCGCGTGTGGACGGTTACGAGACGACCGTAGATACTCGTGCAGATTATTTTTCAAGCGGTTCATTTATACCAATGGGCGATCCTGTAAAAGCAGCACGCGTTATGATTGAGCTGACCGAACATCCGGAGCCACCGGTACACCTCGTGCTGGGCAGTGAAGCAGCCGCATTGTTAAAGCTCGCTGATGAAAAGCGAAAAACGGAATTTGAGAAATGGCTGCCGGTAACAACATCAACCGATCATGAGGAAGCCACTAACTTCCTGGACACTGAGCTCGGTAAAAGTTTTGCAGCACGCAGGTAAGAATCCTGGAATGCATATATTTATCCATAGCATATTAAAATAAATATAGCGCACGGGAATCAGAATCATTTGCAGATTGTTGCCTGAACAGCAACCTTTATACCAGGTGGGCACAAAAACCACCTGGTATCATTTATATAATAAAGCAACCGACAATTGCTATGTCACTACAAGTGAATAAAAACAGTCAGAATCGAATTACATATTCCTGCTACTTCAACAAGAGTCGCGAAGGCGAGCAGTTTGTTCCTGAGCATATATTCAGCTATCAGATAGCAGGCACGCTTACGCTTTATGACGGTGCGCAGGAGTATATATTTAAGGAAGGAGATTTTCGTTTCATCAAACGCAACAACCTTCTCAAGTTTACGAAGCAGCCGCCTTCTGATGGTGAGTTCAAATCCGTTTCAATATATCTCGATCAGGAGACGTTGCGCAAAATCAGTGTAGAGTATAATTATACCGCCAACAATATACACGAGGGGGACTCTATACTAAAACTCGAGCCGCATGCCATGTTCAGGAGTTACCTGGAATCACTTGAACCTTATGACACGCTGAATGAACGTGGCAGTGACGAATTGGTATCACTAAAGTTAAAGGAAGCTATACTTATACTTATTAAGACGAACCCGGCATTAAAAGATATACTCTTCGATTTTTCCGAACCGGGTAAAATAGATCTGGAAGCGTTCATGAACAAGAACTATCATTTCAACGTTACGCTCAATCGCTTTGCCTATCTCACTGGTCGAAGCCTTGCTACTTTTAAACGCGACTTCGAAAAAATATTTCACATATCTCCGAGTCGCTGGCTCCTGCAACGCAGACTAAAGGAAGCATACTACCAGATTAAAGAGAAAGGCAAGAAACCTTCTGAAGTATATTTAGAAGTTGGCTTTGAAGATCTCTCGCATTTTTCATTTGCGTTTAAGAATGCTTTTGGACAGGCGCCTACGAAAGTGTAGATCAAAGTAAATCACTAACCAGACAATATATACACTTGCTATCCTTAGCTATAGTTTCAGCAGCTTATATATTAATACCCGTTCGTCTGAAACAACTTTTACAACATATAAGCCAGCTGCGGCATCACTAAGATCAAAATTCACTTCTCTTCCTGATGTCGCTTCATACGTCCGTAGCACACATCCCGCTGCATCTAACAACGATATATATATGTTACCACTAAAGCTTCCATCAACCTTAACGGTGCAATTTCCAATTACAGGGTTAGGAAAAACCTGCACCTCATTTTCCGATGGTTTTTCGACAGCAGTAACTGTTAGTGTCTGAGGGAAAGAGAAGTCACTGGAACATCCATCTACAGTTGTCTTAACAGTATATGATCCGCTTTCTGATATCAACAACGTTTCTGCTGTTGCATCCGGAATAGGCTCACCATTCCAATACCATTGATTACCTTCTTTATTACTCGATTGCAGCGTTGTAGCATTAACAAATTTAACGTTTGGTAAGGGAGGGTTTATACAGAATGTTACGTATGCGGAGGCAGCATCAAATTTTTCATTACCATTCTGATTTGCCTTGATAGTTACTTGGCCGGCCTTCTTTATTGTAACGACCGACCCCTCAAGGATAATTTCGTCCGATTGTGTTGAGTATGATATATTTAATCCAGATGACGCTACAGCTTCTATTAAAAACTGTTCCTCACCTAACTGTTTCGTTCCAGGATTAATGAATTCAATATACTGTTCATTTTTCGTTATCACCAATTCCCTATCTACATACGGAGCTTCAAAGAAATTTGCGTTGGCACGCAGGCTCGCCCTAATTATAGTAACACCACTCCCAATAGGTTTTATCATTCCATTTTCAATTATAGCAACATTGGTATCGCTGCTTGAAAAATCGATAGGTGCACCCGAACTACTTACAGCAAGTGGGACAAACGGAGTGTCGGAGACTTTCTTTACAGGCAAAGGTTCGAAAGTAAGTGACTGTGACGATTTCTTGAAGATTAAAGAAACAGGCTTATTGCCATCTTCTTTATTAAACTGTCGTACATTTTTAAAAGAAGAGCCATCACCCTTTATTTTGTAAATGGTTCCACTGGAATTAATTATATCATCATTAGTAACCACAAAAATCCACCCGTCAAACGTCTGTAACATTTCCATTGGTACAATTCCATCTGTGGGCTTAGGAGTATAAATTTTTGCGTATGATGAGCCGTCTTTCTCCACAGTAAATATAGATCCGTAGCCACCGCTACCATGGTCGCGTGTTATTATACCAAGTGTGCCACCATTCATTTCAATAATTTTCATAGGAACTTCCCCAACTTCAGCAGGGAAAGTAAATACATTTGTAAATGTACCGGAAGGCGTAAACTTATATAAGTATGAACGATATACTGTACAACCATAAAAATTACCATCGGAGGCCTGTATAAAGCTACATGAACTTGTTTCGATACCAGCGGGCATATCTAATACCTTGGCAAATCCACTACCATCTGATTTAATTTTGAACACAAGAGAAGATCCATTGGTACCTCCCCTTGCAACACCATATATCAATCCATCTGTCGCCTCGATCAACCACTGCCCGTCTCTACCTTTAGAAACGCTGTTGTCAAATGAAATAACGCGTTGATAATCGGAACCATCTGATTTGATTTTGAAAATATAACTTACCCCATTTTCTGTCGCTAGTATCCAAAGATGGCCGGTTGATATATAAAACAACCTCTGAACATTAATTCCTGATGGCACATTAAATATCCGTTCGTAAGTACCCGATGTGTTTATGCGATAAATGGCTCCATTACCCGAAATACCTCCCTCGGATGCTATACCATAATAATAATCACCCTTACTATCAGACACAAGCATACTTGGTCTTACCTCGTCTTGCGTAAAATCCTTTACCACCTTTAATTCATCACTCGATGCAGTAATACTAAATATAGCACCTCCATTAATGGGCCCGCCTTTATAGGTCATACCAAAAAAAACTCCTGGAGTAGATTCAATCAAAGGACCAAAAACGGGCGATGCGGCATTGGACTTTAAATCAGCCATTTTATGAAACCCAGTCCCGTTTTTATTAATTGAAAAAATGGTACCTAAATCGTTAAGACCTCCACGGTTCGTCATACCATACAAAATACCATTTGTACCCTCTGTTAATTGCCCGGCAGGCGATGCCCCTTTTGCAAGTCCATCAAAGTCCAAAAGCTTAGTAAAATTGCTGCCATCTATAGCTATCGAAAAAATTATTCCTAAATTATTTAGACCACCAGTTTGAGTCATACCATAAATCTTACCGTCAGATCCCAATAATAAGGTAGACGCAGGATTACCACCGGTGACAGTATTTCCACTGAAGCTAAAGATAACTTTAAAGCCTGTACCGTCTGTTCGAATCTTAAAGATAGTCCCTTTCCCTCCAGTACCACCTTGAAACAACGAACCATAAAGAAAGCCATCTACACCTTGTATTAAATTACCACGAGAATAATATCCTGAATTAATTGGAGCATTATTGTTGAAGTAGAAAACAACTGTAAAATCACTTCCGTCCGGATTCATACTAAAAATGCTTCCGGCACCAAAAAAACCTTCGTTTTGTGTTACTCCATATAATTTACCATTGCTAGCTTGTAAAACTCCACCTAACGGCCCAGTTCCACTTTCTGAATTGAAATTATAAAGTACTGTATGACCATTCCCATCCGGGTCAATCTTGAAAACGGTCCCTCCACTATGAGCACCTCCAAAATGGGTCATACCATACAGCTCGCCATTCTTTGCCTGCATTAAATTACCAGATGGCCAGCTACCTGTAGACTGTTTATATTCGTATAGCATCGTTAGACCTGAACCATCAGGTTCAATTCTTATGATATGCCCTCCGTTATCTCTACCACCGTTTTGAAAATTACCATATAGTTTCCCGTCATTCCCCTTAATAAATCCTGCGGATGGTGACGGTAAAGCACGAGGACTAAATTGCTTTAGTAAATGAAAATCTGAACCATCTGAATCTATCGAGTAAACCATGCCACTTCCATTAGCGCCTCCGCTTAACATAGTTCCAACAAAATCATAATTGTTACCTATATCTGAAATATTAAATTGACGAAGTACATTCTCTGCTGGCAAATAGTTTTCATTACCTGGTTGCAACGCTATAATGTCTGCAACACCATTTCCTGTGATAGTGACTACATCACCGGATACTCGTGCTACGCTTGGCTTGCCGCTGGCGAATGACACTGGCAATCCGGAGCTTGATGTCGCTGAAACTGTAAAAGGAGTGTCACCAAATTTGCGGTCAGTTAATTCAGAAAATGTAATACTCTGCTTCGCCTTAGTAATTACAATTTGCTTTGATGCTTCTGTATAGTAATATCCTGGATATCCGGATTGATATGCCTTAATAGTAACAGTGCCGGCACCTTTAATTGAAATGGTAGTGCCCTCGACAGAGGCTATCTCTGGATTACTACTGGTGAACGTAACTGTTCGTCCTGAAGATGCTTTTGCTGTTATCGTGAATGGGACATCGCCATATGTCTTCGGAGGAATATTATCAAAAACTATATTTTGATAAATAGGATAAACACTAAACTCCTGACTAATGCTCTCGGCTGGTAAGTAATATGCATTGCCTGGCTGAGAGGCAGTGATTGTAACCTTTCCTGTACCGTTGAATCGAAGTAGATAATTATCGACAGAAGCGATGTTGTTATCCGAACTACTATATACAATGGGCAAACCTTGTGTACTCACCATCGGCAGCTCTACCGGTGCTTTTCCATAATCAACCGAATATAAACTCGGCATATATATATACTGATAATCTTTCTCAATCGTTAGAATCTTCTGGATCGGAGTTGCAGCTGGTATAGCATTATTCCCCTCTTGTCTTGCCGTAATTGTTGTAGAACCAACACCTTTAATTGTAACCTGATTTCCGGATATGATAGCTACCGCACTGTTCGATGAAGTGTATGAAACAGGTAAACCTGATGAAGCGGATGCAATTAAATTAAAAGGTGCATCGGTAGCTTTTCGCGTCAATAAATCTGGCCACGAAATTATATTTTCTGAAACAGGGGTTTGAGGAGGCTCTACCCTAACAACTATAGATGTAGGTGAAGCTGCAACGTACTTGTCGTTTCCTGGTTGCGAAGCCGTGATGGTGGTCGTACCTAGACCAATGATCTGTAGTTGCGATCCCTCTACAACTGCAACACCAGGAGGATTACTCGTGTAGGTTATAGGTAAGCCGCTGGTGCTCCAACTTTGTACATAATAGGGTTGATCACCTTGTGTAAAAGTTGTTTTGGTAAGATTGAAAAATATTGCCTGTGTACCCTTAACAATGTTTACAGCTACTGATTTTTCAGCAGACTTGTAATTTTTATTTCCTGGTTGATATGCCACTATATTCACAACTCCTGGATTAAGGATTTCAGCATATGAGCCTTCAATCTTCAATTTATCCCGATCAGGGGTTTTGAAATACACATTGAGATTGGATGATGACGAAGCTTTCAATTCGAACGATTGACAACAAGCCTGAATAGCATTAGGCGTAAAACTAATTACTTGCTCGGTAGGGTTCACTAGGAATTCTTGCGAAGTGTCCACCGCAGCTTCGTAAATTGAGTTGCCGCTCTGCTTCGCATAAATCATGACTTTACCGCCTCCAATAATTGAAACGGTGTTGTTTACAAGCTGAGCAACGTCATTATAATAAATTGTGAATGTGACTGGCAAGCCAGAACTTGCTGTTGCTGTGATTTCGAAAGATGGATCACCAAATGTTTTAGCAGGAATTGGAGGGAACGTTATAGTCTGCTTAACCTTTTTAACGATGAGTAATTGCTTAACAGATTGAATACCGTATTGATGGTTGCCAATTTGATAAGCTGTGATGTTCGCTGCTCCTTCTCCTATAATCTTTATTTGATTATTTTCAACAACAGCAACGGCTGAATTGTCGCTAACAAAGTATATAGGTAAATTGGACGAAGTCTCAACAACAGGTGTAAAAGGTTCGCTAAGTGTATTCTTTTCTGGTATAGCAGGAAAGGACATCTTCGAGACCTCCTTAAGCATAGTAAGTGCGCCTACAGGATTACATCCCTTCGGAACATTGTAGTCATAAAGTTTGAAGAACTCTTTTCCATTGACGAGTTTAAAAAGAACTCCCTTATCATTTATACCACCGGCATAAGCGGTTCCATACAATGTTGCTCCGTCTGTAGATACTAAAAGATCACCAACTGGTGATTTTCCATTTGCACCGTCGAAATCAAGAATCTTAGTAAAGACGCCAGAAGATGTTATGCAAAAAATTGTCCCGTAGCCATACAATCCACCAGAAGACGTCATCCCATACAATTGCCCATCTGTAAACTCAACTAAGGATCCGAGCGGAGTACTTCCTGTTACCTTCCCATCAAAATCGTGTATTTTTTTAAAGTTGGTACCATCTGGCGATATACTAAAAATAACACCATGACCATGCGCTCCACCGGTTCGAGTCATGCCATATAGCTTGCCATCAGTTGCAAAGAAAAGGCTACCTGTTGGATTAGAACCCGTTGCAGAACCATTTAAATCAATCAATTTAAGGATCGTTTGTCCTGCTTTTGATATATCATAGCTAAAGATAGTGCCTTTATCATAGGCTCCGCCAAATTCAGCCATACCATATAGCCGGCCGGCAGGGCCTTGAATTAAGCTTCCCTTAGGTGACCGCGCTATACTTGGCAATAAAGCATTATATACTACATTGCTTTCGGTTGTAGCTGACGTTGAAAACAATGCTCCTACGTTGTTTGCTGCTTTAGCAGAGGTGAGGCCATACAAGCGGCCATTGTAGGCCATAAGTAGCTTGCCTGCCGGATTTATACCTGAGCCATCAGTACTAAAGTTAATTGAAGGAGTAGTAAGTACACCTCCCTGCGTAGTCTGTATAGTAATGCGATTGCCACGCCCCAAACTTGTTTCGGTAAGTGCAGTTAACATGCCTGCGATTCCGTTACCATAACACTGAACAAAACCTGCACCATTGCCTGGTTTATCACCGTTAGTACCGTTGAAATCTGTGTATGATATAAAACCACTTCCGTCTGTCTTGATTCTGTAGGGCACCCCCTTATTATCCGCTCCACCATATTGAGTAAGCCCGTATAAATTACTTTGAGCGTAACTTAGAATTGAGGAAATGAGGAGCAAAAACAATAACGGCAATTTTACGCTATTGCCTGGTGTACTAGATTTTGATTTCAAGGTCGGTTAGGTTAGAAGTATCTCAAGCGCATCAAAGAAGAGCACTTATTTAAAACAACTCGTTTCGGTTTCAAAGTTCGCAAAAAAATAGCAAACCAACTATACTTCATTTGTATAAAGCCTCCCTACTTATACAGAATTTTTATATTTTCATTACATCTAAAATATAGCGCAGGTAAGTAGCAAATATAGGCTGATGAAGGAATAGTTGTTTACTAATGAAATAAAGAAGATAATTTAACTACATAGTTTGTTCAAAACAAACATCTAAAGAATAGGTACAATTCGCATTAAACAGAACCCATGGAAAACACTCATGAAGTACACATAGGTATTATAAACATAATTATGCTTGGCAAAAATAAATTCCAAAGCGATACATATAACATCTGTAGTTTGATAGTTAAACCACAGTGTTTAAAACTTCCTCAATATCACTACGCCCGCAACAATCAGCGCGACACCTGCGATGCGCCAGAGGTTAATGGAATGTTGCTGTGGCACCAATATCTGAAAGTGGTCAAGCACCAGCGATATAACCATCTGTCCTAAAACAATAAGACCAAACGTAAGCGCGGGCCCAAGCTTCGGGAACGCCAGTATAATTACCGTAACATAAAACGCTCCAAGTATACCACCAAGCCATGCCTGCGGTGGTGCAGACTTTAGTCCGGTCCAGGAAACTGATTGGCCGGTAAAGAGTATATATAGTATCAATGTTGCTGAACCAACGACAAATGATATCAGCGATGCATACACCGGACTTTCTACAGCCTTGCCCATTTTTGCATTGAGCCCCGCCTGTATGGGCAGAAAAGATCCCGCCAGTAACGAAAGAATTATCCAACCGAACTTGTTCATAGTAAAATCAAATTATTGCACTAACAAGTATACCATCCGTGATCTGAAAAGCAAAAGCAATCTTTTGAAGGCGCATACACAACTTATCTTCCACCTCTAAAAGGCACAATATCAACAACTTAATCACCATTCGGCTAAAATTGAAAAAAAAATTTAACGCGGATGTCCAATCCTGGAAGTCTCAGTCATTGTAGGGTTGTAAATCAAACATATCACAAACACATAAACATTAACAACATGGAACCAAGACTGAACTTCAACGAAAAAGGAAAAAGTGCTTTCAAAGCGATGTACGGCTTAACTGTATATCTTTCCAAATCATCCATTGAGAAATCCCTTCTGAATCTATTGTACTTCCGCGTATCACAGATCAATGGCTGTGCATATTGCCTCGACATGCACTCGAAAGACCTGCGTGCAAATGGTGAAACCGAACAGCGCCTCTATATGCTCGATGCCTGGAGAGAATCGCCAATCTATACCGACCGCGAACGCGCTGCACTGGCGTGGGCCGAAGCCATTACCAAAGCAAGCGTATCGGACGAAGTGTTTGAAGAGGTAAGAAGTCAATTCTCAGAAGATGAGGTTATAGAACTTACCGTTGCTGCCAACACCATTAATTCGTACAATAGAATTAATATAGCGTTTCGTCCGGTAGCAGGAACGTACCAACCGGGACAATTTGAAGTACACGCTTAACCGCTAATTTTACACTATAAATTTTCAAAGGATCACATTGAAATAACCATAAAAATATACCATGAAAGATTTCCTATTACTATTCCGCCAGCCGACCTACGACTATAGCAGCACATCACCGAAAGAAATGCAGGCACTTACCGAAAAATGGAAGAACTGGGTAGGCAGTATAGCCGCTCAGGGTAAATTAGCAGGCAACGGTACACGTCTTGCACAGGAAGGAAAAGTGCTGAAAGCCGGAGGTGTTGTAACCGATGGACCGTTTGTAGAAATCCGTGAGCGCCTTGGCAGCTTTCTGATTGTAAAAGCAGAAAGTCTAGAAGAAGCTACTACATTAGCGCACGGTTGCCCCGCTATAGATGCGAACGGCAGCGTTGAGATAAGACCTATTATGAGTTAACGAATTATAGCCGACAAAAACCACTCTGATCAACCGGAGTGGTTTTTGAATTTTATTATGGAAAGAGAAAATCGCTCGCTTAAAGAACTCTTTCAACAGGAGTTCCGCAAAATGGTTGCTGTTATCAGTAAACAATTCGGGTTGCAACATATTGAACTGGCCGAAGATATTGTTAGCGAAACATTTTTGCTGGCAGCCGAAACATGGGGCATGAAAGGAATTCCTGAAAATCCAACGGCATGGCTGTATGTGGTTGCCAAACAGAAAACACTATATCATTTCAGAAGAAATAAAATCTATGAAGAGAAAGTTGTTCCCGAACTAACGGGTGCATCCGTGAAAGCGGAAGAGACCGATTTCTCAACTCAAAATATTCGCGACAGTCAGCTGCAAATGCTGTTTGCTATTTGTACACCGGCTATTGCCAGCGAAGCGCAGATAGGCCTGGCGTTGCGTATACTCTGCGGCTTTGGTATTGATGAAATTGCAGAGGCTTTTCTCACCAATAAAGAGACAATCAATAAACGGTTGTTCCGCGCAAAGGAAAAACTTCGCGAAGAGAAAATTAAAATGGAGTTGCCTCCGGAAAACGAAGTATCGAGCCGGCTCAGTAATGTATTGCATATACTATATCTGCTCTTTACGGAAGGCTACTATTCCAAGACACAAAATGCCATCTTGCGAAAAGACCTTTGCCTGGAAGCACTGCGTCTATGCCTGATGTTAACAGAATACAAACGTACTGACCAGCCACAAACCAATGCATTGCTTGCACTCATGTGCTTTCACGCTTCGCGGTTTAATGCACGACAGACGAGTGAAGACGCATTGATACTATATGAAGATCAGAATGAAGCACTCTGGGATCAGGCGCTGATCCAGCAAGGTGTATATTTCCTGGATCGCTCTGCGCAAGGCGAAGAAATAACATCCTACCACCTTGAAGCGCGCATTGCTTACTGGCACTGTATAAAAGAAGACACGCTGGAAAAATGGACAGATATACTATACTTATACGATCAGCTTTTAACCATCAACTACTCTCCCAGTGTCGCGCTTAACCGGGCGTTTGCCTTATATAAAGTACGCGGTGCACAGGCCGCGCTGAAAGAAGCCGAACAACTTCAATTAGAGCACAATCATTTTTATTTTATCTTGTTGGGAGAACTATATAAGGAGATCGATACAAAAAAAGCCAGATTAAATTTTGAACTGGCATGGTCACTGGCCAAAACAGAAACAGAGAAACAAGACATTCAACAAAAAATTGATAGTCTGCTACAGCTAGAGTAAGTATAGAGTGTATGAATACTAAGAAACAAATCCAGTATTCACACACGCCATCATCTTATCACGCCAGAACATTCGCCTGTGCAAAAGCGTAGTCAGTGTAGCCTTTACTGTCAGCGGTATAAAAGGTATTGGGATCTGACTCCTGCAGTGCTATACCATGCTTTAATCGATAATCGAGATCGGGGTTGGCAATGAACGGTGTTCCAAACGATACCATATCAGCTTCACCGTTGCGCAGAACCTGTTCCGCACGTTCGCGTGTATACCCTCCGTTGAGAATGATCAGGTTGCCAAATGTATGACGGATCGATTTCAACAGCGATAGCCCTTCATCGGAAGTACTTGCGGCATAGTCGATTACATGTAAATATAGTATATCCAGTTTCGATAACTTCTCAGCCAGGTAATGGTAAGTCGCTGCTATCTCAGGATACAATCCCATATCATTAAAAACATTATACGGAGAAAGCCTGATACCGACTTTATCTTTTCCGATCGCATTCACTACGGCTTCCGTTACTTCCAGCACAAAACGACTTCGATTCTCCACGGAGCCACCGTATTCGTCTGTGCGTTGATTGGTATGTGGATTTAAGAACTGCTCCAGCAAATATCCGTTTGCACCATGAAGTTCAACGCCATCAAAACCAGCGTCTATAGCATTCTTTGCACCGCTTACAAATTCAGCAATTGCATTTTTGATATCAGCACTTGTCATTGCCAGAGGTTTTTCTTTTAACTGCAGTCCTTGTGAGTCTGTCCACATGTCACCCGCTGCTTGTATCGCTGAAGGCGCGAGTATGCTTGTACCGGCAGGCATGTTTGCTGAATGAGAAACGCGTCCTACGTGCATAAGCTGACTAAAGATTTTTCCACCTTTAGCATGCACGGCATTCGCCACTTTCTTCCAGCCTTCAATTTGCTCTGGGGAATATATACCTGGTGTGCGGGCATATCCTATACCATTTGGTGAAGGAGAATTCCCTTCAGTAACAATGAGACCTGCACCGGCACGTTGTGCGTAGTACGTTGCCATCAGGTCATTTGGCAACGAGCCGATGGCACGGCAACGCGTCATAGGAGCCATCACGATCGCGTTACTGAATTCTATTCCATATTTTTTTACCGGACTGAAAAGGTCTTGCGTGTTTGCATGATTCATAGTGTTGTGCATTTAATGTTTGCAGACACAAAATTCAAATGCACGGCACCGTATAGTCAATTAGTCAAAGAAACATGACTGCCAAAAACTACGTTAACGTCATCAAAATCAAAGTATTTATTTTGAACCTTTTTATAAAAGGATAACTTGTACAGAAAACGAAGCTGTTTATGGTTTGCAATGAATATAGTCAGAAAGAAGTGACTACCCCTCATCACGATCTTCCCAACTACATGGAGTGCCCTGCCGAGGCTGTTCTGAAACTTATATCAGGAAAATGGAAACCTCAGATTTTATACCTCGCCTCAAAAGGGACGCTTCGTTTCAATAGTTTACTTCGTCAGCTCCCCGGTTCGAACAAGCAATCTGTGTCAGCAGCCCTTCGCGAACTGGAAGACGCGGAGGTACTCGTCAAAAAAGTAGTACAGCAAAAACCGTTGCACATCGACTATAGCATTACCGAGAAAGGCCAGTCGATGCTGTCGATTTTTCGGCTGGCGTCATCGTTCGCCTAAGGACGTGTTTAGGTGGGTACGTGTTTATGTGTGTAAGTATGCCTGATAACTTTAAGCATATATACTTTAAACAGCTATGCGTTTTGAGTTTTTTATACCGTCTGATATACTTAAGCCTTTTATAAAGACTTTTGCCGTTCAGGAAGCGGATGAAGAACGATCGTATAAAGTATTACCGGATACCAGCATTGTCATCGGCTTTCAGTATAAAGGACGACTATCGCTTATTGAAAATAATCAGGTGAGCAAACTCGCAACGGCCGGGGTAACAGGTTTGACAGACCGGTATAAAACGTTTAAAACCTCGGGAGACATTGGGAGTATACTGGTATATTTTAACGAAACCGGGGCACGAACATTCTTTAAACAACCGCTGCACGAATTGTTCCAGGAAAGTATATCACTGGATAATTTTATACTTCGTTCCGAATTACTGGTACTCGAAGAGCAACTCGGTGAAGCGCGAACCGATCAGCACAGGATAAACATCGTAGAACAATTTCTGATGTCACGCATGACGGTTGAAGCTCCTGATAAACTCGTGGCGGCCGCACTGGCATTGATCCATCAACACAAAGGCAACATCCGTATCGGTACACTTGCTGAACAACTTCACACCAGTCAAAGTCCGTTGGAAAAGCGCTTCCGTCAAACCGTGGGCACATCGGCGAAAAAATTTGCTTCTATTGTCCGGTTAAAACATGTGGTTAAAAACTTTACTCCGGGGCAATCCCTTAACGAACTTGGTTACGAAGCAGGTTTCTATGACCAGGCGCATTTTATAAAAAAATTTAAATCATTTACTGGAGAGAGTCCCTCGCAATATTTTTCATCCGGAATCACATAAACGATTTTTTACAATTAACCTGTACGGTGAGCATAGACCTTTGTTATAGCTAAACACAAAAAATCATGTTCACACTTCAAAGCATCAAAGAGGCGCACGCGAAGGTTAAAAGCGGAGCCGACTTCCCCAGGTATATCCAGGATTTAAAAAAACTCGGTGTAACGTTTTATGAAAATTATGTAGCCGATGGGCACACGCAGTATTTTGGATTGAATAATTTCTGCATTACCAGCGATCCAAAATATACAGCAATGTCGGTGGCTTCCACCGGTTCAACGGATACACTTAAACGAGACCTGGCAATACATCAAAAAGGCGGCACCGATTATCTTACATTTTGCAAACAGGCCGCAGATGCCGGTGTAGATAAATGGACGGTCGATATCGTGAACCTCACGTGCACATACTATAATAAAGCAGGCATAGCACTGTTGACTGAAAGTATACCGGTGCCGTGATTCAAAGTCTGTAAGAGAAGTATAGAGCACCGTATGGCGAGGTGCTTCTATATATCGCATACTATAAAATTTGTTTCAGCACGCGCACAAACTCGTGTACTTCGTCTGCTGTGTTGTAATAGTGTGGTGAAGCGCGAATGGCCCATTCCACCTGCTTCTCGTCAAAGTCCAACACTGCGAAGCCGCGGTAACTTGGTACTACGTTGATTTTATGTTTCAGCAATTCTTCCACGATATAGCGGGGTTGCTGGTTCTTTACATGAAACGTAACCAATGCACCGGTTTCAGGTCCGCGATCAAGCAGACGCAGATTACTGATAGAGGAAAGTTCATCGCGCATGAGATTTGAAAGATACTTTACCTGTTGCCAGATTTTATCCTCACCTATCGCAAGGCAATACTCAATCGCAGCGCTCGTGCCGAGTACAAGCGCATAAGCAAACTCCCAATCTTCAAAGCGTGTAGCATCTTCTCGAATCCGGTATATATCTTTCGAAATCCATTCTGCCCCGCGCATATCGATGAACATTGGCTCAAGTCCTTGCTGTAAGGCCCGGTCCGATATATACAGAAAGCCGGTACCCCGGGGACCTCGTAAAAACTTTCGGGCTGTAACACTGAGAAAATCACATTGCAACGCATCAACATCCAGCTTCATTTGTCCGGCTGATTGGCAGGCGTCCAATATATACCAGGTTGTGTCGTCTTGACTTTCACTATAGTTCCTGTAAATCTTCGCTATAGCATGAACCGGTTGAACGAGTCCGGAATTAGTAGGTATATGTGTAATGGCCAGCAGGCGAGGTTTGAGTTTGTTTAATTTATACTCCAGGTCGTTCAGATCTACACCACCTTCCGGAGCATTATCAATGTGCGCGATGCGGATACCCAGGCGCTTCTGCAAGGAAAGAAATTGTATCTGGTTCGAAATGAAATCGTCTGTATCGGTCAGTATATAGTCACCTTCCCTAAAAGGTATAGATGATAGCGCCCGCGTATACGAATCCGTTGCACTGGCCGTGAAGGCTATATTACCGGCTTTACAATTCAACAATCGTGCGGCCTGTTGATAAAACATTTTTATAGCGTTACGCTGCAAGGCAGCAGCTTCGTAACCTCCAATGGAAGCTTCAAGCTTGATGTGGTCAAGCACAGCACGCGTAACAACATCCGGCATTAAACCGGCACCGGCATTGTTCAGGTGTATAACGTGTGGGCACCCCGTTGTATCGCTCCGGAACGCAGCAACTTCCTGATCTGAAAAGGCAGGTTTGATAATGTGAGTCGATGATGACATAGTGTTATTTTTATACCTCAAAAGTATAGACATCTGTATGCACGAATTCTGCAAATACACTTGGTGCTTGCATTTTTTAGGTATTTTTAACCCTATAAATGCAGGAAAAAAGCATGGAGCCCGATGAGTTTGACAGGAAGCTGCTTCGTTTGTTGCAGCATAATAACCGAATGACTGCCGATGAACTGGCAGAACATGTCGGTTTAAGTTCTTCCGCTGTACAGCGCAGGCTAAAGCGCTTGCGCGATGAAAAAATAATTGAAGCAGATATAGCGATCATATCACCAACGGTTGTAGGACTCGGTGTAACCTGCGTTGTCGACATTATCCTGGAACGGGGAAACTCGCAGGCACTTGATAAATTCAAAACCGCTATGCAGAGCTGTGCTGAAGTGATGCAATGCTACTTTGTTACAGGCACCTACGACTTTGTGATGATCGTTAACACTACCGATATGCGCGAGTATGAATCATTCACAAAAAAATACCTGATGGACAATCCCAATGTAAAACACTTTTATACCCACGTTGTGATGGACCGGGTAAAGGTTGGATATAGCATGCCGATTTAAGGTGTTTACGTGTGTTGGTGGGTAGATGTTTATGTTGCGTTAGTGCTGGAAGGGCGTTGGGCTTTCTATAATTAGCACCTTGTTTGTGATTGGGTGGCTGAAGATGAGTTTGCTGGCGTGCAGGGCAATGGCGTCTGGTTTATAGGGAACTTCAGATCCATATAGGGCATCGCCTACGATGGGACAACCTATATATGCCAGTTGTCCGCGGATCTGATGATACTTACCGGTATATAGTTCAATGTTCCAGAGAAAACGATTTTCGGAAATCGGCTCTGCACTATACGACAGCTTTGCTTCTTCGGCATACGAAAACTCCTGCTCAGCGATCATGGCTTTCTTTTTCTCTTTACGATGCCAGTGGTGCAATACATCAGTGCGCTGTTGTGGCGCATGACTGGTTAATGCCTGATAGTATTTCTTTACTTTCCGTTCGGCAAATTGTTCGCTCAGGTTTTTCAACACGCTGCGCTGTATAGCAAATAATACAATGCCACTCACAGGTCGGTCCAGCCGGTGTATATGTTGCGCATAGACATCTGCATTACCAGGTATAGATTCCTTGATATACTTTCGAACCTGGTGCAACAGGTTTGGATGATTGTTACGATCGGGTTCTACCATCAAACCATGGGGCTTGTTGATCACCAATACATAGTCATCTTCGTATAGGATATGATCGGGAACGTGAATCTGTACGGACATTCGTGCTGCCTGAAACTAGCGTGATAATTGATAAAGATATATACTACAGCTCAGTACTTGCCGATAAAAGTCTTCCGATGTTGCAGGCCCCACTCAATCATTACATCCAGCACGGCTTCGAGAGATGCGCCCGATTTCGTTAATTCATATTCAACAACCACTGGAATGCTATCGTGGACTGTCCTTTTGAGAACACCGTTGGCCTCCAGATCTTTCAATTCCTTTGACAGCATGCGTGGTGTGATGTTGGGAATGTCGCGTTCAAGTTCACGAAAGCGTTTCTTTCCGAATCCCAAAGCTGCCATGATCGGCAACTTCCATTTGCCGTTCAGTACGTTCATTGTATCGTTGATGGCAAGCACATAGGTACTCGGGCAACTCTTTATCTTATTCAGTTCTGATATTCTTCCCATATATATTGTTAATGCCACTATACTCCGGTATAGTGCTATACTTTAGTATAGTGGTTACTAATGTATAGCAAAGGTAGATAATTTTGATCAAAACAAAATCAACTAAAGTTTATGATCTTAATAACAGGAGCCACAGGACATTTCGGGAAAGCAACGATCGATCATCTGTTAAAAAAAGGAATACCGGCACATACCATTTCTGCATTGGCGCGCGATGAAGCCAAAGCCACAGAACTAAAAGCGAAGGGTATACAAATCAGACTAGGCGATTACAACAACTATGCATCACTGCAATCTGCCTTTGCAGGAATTGACAAATTGCTGCTGGTATCCAGCAGTGATCTTCAAGACCGGCTGAAACAACAGGAAAATGCCGTAAAGGCGGCTCGCGAAGCAGGCGTGAAGCACATTATATATACCAGCTTCGCACGCAAAAATGAGACAGACTCTTCGCCTATTGCCAGTGTAGGCAAAGCGCACCTGGAAACAGAGAGGCTGATCAAGGCAAGCGGTATACCGTATACTCTGTTGTTGAACAGTCTATATACCGATATGTTACCTATATTCTTTGGAGAACAAGTTTTGCAAACCGGTATTTTTCTGCCTGCCGGTCAAGGGAAAACTACATTTGCCACCCGAAACGATATGGCTGAAGCAGCCGCCAACATTTTCACCGGACACGGTCACGAGAACAAAGTATATACCATTGGCAATACAGAAAGTTATACTTTGCAGGATGCCGCCCGTATTTTACAGGAGATTACAGGAAAACCAATAGCATACCTAAATCCTACCGTGGCCGAGTATACAGCGGCATTAACGCAGGCAGGTGTACCAGCAGCCTACATTGGTATATTTGCCGCCTTTAGTGAAGCCATCAAACAAGGTGAATTTGAAACTACAAGCACCGATCTCGAAAACCTTCTGGGGCGCAAGCCTGCAACACTTCGCGATTATCTGACTACTGTTTACAGCGGCAAGTAAAGTTTCTGTATCACTTGGTAAAGTATATCTGTGAACAGGTATATAAATAGAAGAGCCGGCATCAGGTTGATGTCGGCTCTATATTTTCTTTGTCCGCTTATACTAATCAACAGAAGGGTATATACGTTTCTTTCTGCTTAGGAATTCCTCTGCGAACGAAGGCCTTTCCCGGGTAATAACAATTACAACACCGTTGCGTGCTTTATCTCCATACAACGCAGTAAGGTTGGGGTCCTTCAGCACCTGGATTGATTCTATCTTCCCCAATACTACTGCACGCTCAAACTCTTCACGACTCATCTCAACACTATCAATTTTAAAAATCGGGTCTACATTAACAGTGCTTTTGAAAGCAGGTTGATCAGCCTTTGGTTGTTGCTCCGGATTCTGCTGCGCTAACACCAGCGTGTTTAAACCGATAACAAATGCAAGAATAATAGTGTATCGCACCGTTGCCATAGTTTCAATGTTTTGACTCCTGTATCTTGATATTACGGAATGAGACAGAGGATAATAATGTATTCGATCGTTGATAAATCCATAACGGTTGTGCTTATTCCTTCAATCTACAGTAAACATATCACTATTGCAAGCATCCTATAGCTACTCCTGCTTCAGTGCATTGGTAGGATTTGACAGTGCTGTTCTTATTGTCTGGAAACTTACGGTACATAACGCGATAGTGAGTATAATTACCACCGGCAGTATAAATAACCATACACTCAGACTGATGCGAACGGCATAACCGGAAAGCCACTGTTCAATACCTATATAGGCTACCGGCAATGCTACTATAGCAGCAATCAATACTACCTTCACAAAATCTTTGGACAACAGATGCACAATCTGAAGAACCGATGCCCCCAACACTTTACGAATGCCAATCTCTTTGGTACGTTGTACAATGGTAAATGCGGAGAGTCCGAACAAACCAAGACAAGCAATAATAATTGCTAACGTAGAGAAGGTTGCAATCACCTGACCAAAGCGGACGTCAGCCTGGTATTGCTGATTATACATTTCATCCAGGAAGAAATAGTGAAAGACGGTATTTGGATATACTTTATTCCAGGCCTCTTTTACTTGTGCCACAGCGGCAGGCATATCATCCGCAGAGAGTTTCACCGATAAATAATCGCCTCCCTCTGAATATCGTAGCAGTATAGGCACTTGTTGTTCCTTCGGTGATTGCTGATAATATTTTTTCAATACACCAATGATTGTTGCCGGCTCCCCACGCCAGTGTGTCTTATAGGTTATCTTGGAGCCAACGGCTTCTTCAGCACTTGCAAAGCCCAATCGGGTAACGGCTTCTTCGTTGATAATAATCTGATCGTGGTTGGGAGAGCCGGTAACAAAATTCCTACCGGCTACAAGTTCCATACCGAGCGTTGGTATAAAGTCGGCATCGATCCAGCTGTGATAGTAATTATAGCTTCCTTCAGCTTTGTCTTGTCCTACACGTGTTACATTAGACGATGTACTCATTTCATGTGCGCTCAGGCCCGGTACGGTTCCTGATAAACCCACTTTGCGAACATGCGAACTTTGCAGCAGTTCATTTTTAAAAACCTGTTGTTTTATGCGGGCAATTGAATCGATCGACTCATCCTGGTTGGCACGAACTATCAGTGTCTGATCCAGGCTTAATCCCAAGTCGTAATGACGCATATAATTTATCTGGAGGTATACCGCGCACATGCCGGCCATGAGTATAACCGTGGCAGCAAACTGAAAAACAACCAATGCTTTTCGCAGGTGCTGACCATGCGTTGATGTTCTCAGTTTACCTTTAAGAACCACGGAAGGCTGAAAGGAAGACAACACAAAGGCAGGGTATAGACCCGAGAGTAAAGATCCGGTTACTACGAGACCGGTAAATATATACCAGAACGTAACGTCATGTGCAAAATCAAGCGGCAACAACTGTCCTGTTAACTGGCGGAAGAACGGAAGTCCGGTGTGAAATATAGTAAATGTAATAGTCGCAGCCAGTATATTGATGATGAAAGATTCTGCGAGAAACTGCAGAACAAGCTGCATCCGTACAGAGCCCATAACTTTGCGAATACCGACCTCACGTGCACGTTCTATAGCGCGGGCAGTAGAAAGATTCACATAATTCACCCAGGCTATAACAATGATAAATATAGCAATGATAAACAGCACATATACAACTTTCTCGCTACCGTTGGCTTCGGGCTCAAATGATTTATTGGACTGAAGATGTATATCTTTAATGCGTTCGGCAACAAAACGTTCATTGCCAATTTTATCTTTCATAGATACGGAAAGATCGGTGAGCACTTTATTAAATTCAGCGAGGTCAGTGCCAGGCACCATTTGCAGATAAGTATATTCGTTATTCCCGGCCCAGCCGGCAACTTCATCATAACCATTATATATTTTAGCCAGCGTAGCATGCGAGAGCAGCGCGTTATACTTGAGATGTGTGTTGGGTGGCAGATCAGCAAACACTGCTGAGACCTGGAATACCTGGTTCAATAACTTTACGGACTCTCCTACTACATCGATCTTTCCGAAATATTTTTTAGCAGTTGTTTCCGACAGTGCAATTTTAAAAGGTTCGATCAGTGCTGTCTTCGGATTTCCCTGTAACGTCTGCAAGGTAAAAACTGTGAACACCGAAGCATCGGCAAAGTATAGTCCTTCTTCCAGAAATCTGCGGTTGTCAACATTAATATCTTGCAAGCCATCGTTGTGATACATTCTTACATAGTCCACTACCTCAGGATGTTTTGCTTTCAACATAGGACCAAGCGGTGCGTACGTCTCGCAATCTGTTACAATAAATTCATTGCCGTTGTAGAGATCGAGTGTAACACGGTAGATATTGTCTGCGTTTTCATGGAAGCTTTCGTAGCTGCGCTCGAAACGAACGTAGTGAATAATAAAAAGAAACGCAGCCATACCAATGGCGAGTCCGAGGATATTAAGAAACGAGAATACTCTGTTCTTGAATAGACTTCGGTATGCAACACTGATGTAATTTCGTAACATAAGTTTGGGTTGAAAACGTGAACGCACCCTAAATTAATGCCAATTATGAAAATAGCGTAGCCACGTTCAAAGGCATATACTGATCCGGTATATAGAAACGTGCATCCCATAAACGAACAACTTTGTACGCATCAGAACATCCTTTCAAACCTCTACCGACAAAACCCGACACACAAATCGTTACGACTTTCAAATTGGATAAGTCGTGGGTAATCGGTAATTTTTCAGCGTAATTATATACATATATAAACACGTAACGCACTGCGTTCGGTTGATCTGAATTTTATTGTTGTTGAGCCTTGATTTGTAAAATGTTTTCACGAATAAATCATCCCACCAAACCCATGAAAAAAATCTTAGTAGCGATTGCTGTTGTTGCCAGCATGAATGTGTATGCGCAGACGAAAGAAGTATCACGCAACTGGACTGCCTTTGTACAAACCGTTGACGCATCTTTTCTGAAGAAGAAAGTAAAATTTAAAGTAACAGCTTCCGCCAAAGCTATCATTGCAGACTCAACCGCCTGGGCCGGTATATGGGTTCGCGTTGACAATAAAAATGGCGAGGCGGGTTTCTTCGAGAATATGGGAGACAAACCAATCCGCTCGAACACATGGCAGACTTATACCATTGAAGGTGAAATGGACGCCAATGCCGACAAGATCAATTTCGGTGGCTTGTGTATGAACAACGGAAAGTTCTACTTCGACAACTTCGAATTCTATGTGCAGAATGATGCCGGTAAGCTTCAGAAAGCGCCCATAAAAAATGCGAGCTTCGAAATGCCCGTAGTAAAAAACGTTATACCGGAATGGAACGAGGGCACAAACCCGTTGACGCCTGTGCGTATTAAAGAGTTTACATTCAGCTCTGTGAATGATGCTACCAACGGCAAGAACGCATTGGTAATTGAAGGCAAAGGAATTAAACGCGACACAACTTATCTCATCGGCCCCGTAGAAGGTTTCTCTCCGCAGATCGGGACACTCGTAACCATGCTCAACAACCTGAGCACGCGCGTGGAGAACAGCGTAAGATTACTGAACATGCAAGAGACCGATCACATGATGGACGACAAAGCCAACACCATCGGTGCCCTCATCATGCACCTGGCCGCAGCCGAAGCATATTACCAGGTATATACTTTTGAGAACCGTGAGTTTAATGAAGAAGAAAAACAAAAGTGGGAAGTAGCCCTAAACCTCGGTGAAGAAGCCCGACAAAAATTTAAAGGTCATGATATAGAGTACTATCTCGCTATATATAAAGATGTTCGTAAGAAGACTATTGAAGAACTGCGCAAACGTAACGATGAATGGCTGGCCCAGGTACGACCGGGCTCTGATATCAATAATCATTTTTGCTGGTTTCATGTGATGGAGCATCAGTCCAGTCATTTAGGACAGATCCTATTAATGAAGAAACGACTACCGAAACGGGAAGAGAAGCAGGAAATTAAAGTGGAACGAAGCCATTAAGGGTTAACGAGCACTGTAAATAGGATTGTCGCCTCGTGAAAGGGCGACAATTTTATTTATATATAATCCATTCCACCATGGAACAGAAAGAAAGGCGCAACGTTTCATAGCGCGATTTGATTTCCTGAATATATTTACGGTCGGCAATGAATGTTGATTTTCTGAAATTACTAATTCTACTGGCGGGTATAGGACATATAGTTTTATGCGCGGGCAGTGTGCTCATTCCAAAAGCATTGCAGTGGAGACAACATCTTAATACCCTGCAGCCGCTCCTCCGGCAGATGTTCTGGACATACGCGGCTTATATACTCGTTATTAATTTTTGCTTTGGTGTAGTTTCGCTGGCAGGTACGGATGAACTGCTCAACGGTTCATTCCTCGCGCGAAGCATAACATTCTTTATAAGCTTGTACTGGCTTACACGCATCGGCATCCAGTTCTTTTACTTCGACCGAACCCATGCACCCAAAGGCGTAATCTATACCTTGGGCGAAACAGCACTGGTTCTTCTCTTTGCTTTTTTTACGGCAGTATATCTTCTGGCATTTCTATACAACAACGCGTGGATCTGACTCTTTTATACCTTCTTTCCTTTGGAATCTTTCTTTTACTGATCGGGTATATATTACCGTCTGCAGCCAATAAATCCGTGGCACGCTGGGTTGCCTGGAGTATATGCATTGCTACGGTAATCTTTGCCTCACGCGTCACGGCTCATGCATCGCCTCTTGTACGCATGGTCGCCATCGTATCGCTACAGCTTTTGTCTATGAAAAATATTGTTGCTGTAGAGAGTTATTCCGGAAAGATGCGGCTGAACCCGTTACAATGGTTTGCCTTTGCCGTGGGATGGTTCGGTATGCGGCCGGCCCTGTTCGAAGTATTCCCGGCACCGTCACAACGGCTGCCCTATGCTACACTGGCAGTGCGCGGAATTTCGCGCATCATTGCAGGATTATTGCTGGTTTACCTTTCAGCAGTTATCGAAAAGACAAACGCAGGGTTGATGTTACTAGCAGATTTAGTATTACTCGTGGGCATCAGTTTCATTCTGCATTTTGGTATACTCAATTTGTCAACGGCATATTGGCGTTGGTGGGGAGTAAACGTCAAAGAGTTATTCCGGGCGCCCTATAGATCACGCTCACTGAATGAATTTTGGGGCAAGCGCTGGAACATGGCCTTCTCCGAAATGACAACGTTAATCGCCTATCGTCCGCTGAAATTTAAAATTGGAAAGACGGCAGCAATGATACTATCATTTTTACTTTCAGGTATACTCCATGAGATCGCTATATCTCTGCCCGTAAAAGCTGGTTATGGATTGCCAATGCTATACTTTGCCTTGCACGGCATATTGATGTATGCAGAAGATAAGAGCGCACGGGTGCAGAAAATACTGGCGAATAAAGTTTGGTCTCACGTATGGGTGCTGGGCTGGCTTGTATTTCCTATCCACCTGCTGTTTCATCCTGGGTTTATGGAAGGTGTTTTGAAACCACTGCGATCGGTGTTGCTTGGGTATATACCCTGACTATATTTATCATCAGCACAACAGCAGACATCCTCCCGATTCTTGTCTGAAAATTTTATACCTTCGCATCTTGCAGACCACATCGTGTGAATGCTTTTTAACCATGAATTATAACAAATTCTCCCGCAGCTGTTTTGTATTTGTGTTACTCGGTCTTTTTCTGGCAGGGTGCAACCGTTGTAATAATCCGGTAACATTCCAGGTCGTATTTCTTGCTGCCAAGTCTACCATCGTTCTCAACCTGGATGATGGAAAGTTCAATGAGACTTTTACCCTGGAAGGATCGACTGATCCCGGCAAACCGATTATCCTGAAAGAAGGCTATTGTACATCCGACAGTCTTATCCAGGTAAAGTATACACTCAACGGTATGGATACTGCTTTTGTGGTGAACCGAAATCAAATCAAGATCTGCACGCTTGGCGACAAGATTAACAAAAAGCCGGGCGCCTTTATGGATTATAGAAAAGAGGAGAAGAGCCGGGAGGCTGAACAGTAGAAATTCAGCTGCGAGGTTTGAGCTGTGAGCCGCGAGAGGAAGAAGAAGCCTGCGGCTTTAGGATTCGTATAGATACATTTTGGCAGCAGAGGCCAGCTTAATATATAGTATTTTGAATGCGATAAAAGATGCATTGCTCGGGGTGGCGATTGGCGATGCCCTTGGTGTTCCGGTAGAATTTCGGGACAGGTCATCTATACTGAAAAATCCGGTCACGGAGATGCGTGGTTATGGAACCTATAATGTTCCGGCAGGTATATGGTCGGATGATAGTTCGCTCACGTTTTGTCTTGCCGAAGCTTTAACAAAAGAATTTGATCTCAAGGTTGTCGGTGAAAATTTTGTAAAGTGGCTGCGCCATAATTACTGGACAGCACATGACGTTGTATTCGATGTTGGCATTACTACGCGAGCAGCTATAAACAGAATAGCGGCCGGTACAGCACCTGCATTGGCCGGAGGTTCCTATGAAGACGAAAATGGAAACGGATCACTCATGAGAATTCTTCCATTGGTTTTTTATATGAAAGACAAATCAATGGATGAACGATTTCAGTTAACAAAACTCGTCTCCTCCATGACGCATGCGCATATACGTTCCGTTGCGGCTTGTTTCTATTACCTTGAATTTGCGAGACTCCTGTTGAACAAGGCAGACAAATTCTCTATCTATAGGCAGCTGAAAACTGATATACCGGAGTATCTGCAGTCGCTGTCAATCAACCCTAAAGAGATAAGTCGGTTTGATCGTTTAGTAAAATCAGACCTATACGAATTATCGGAGGACGACATTTATAGCAGTGGCTACGTGTTGCATACACTGCAGGCAAGCATTTGGTGTTTGCTTACTACCAACACGTATAAAGATGCCGTATTAAAAGCTGTAAATCTCGGAGATGACACCGACACCACAGGAGCCGTAACAGGCGGACTTGCCGGACTACTGTACGGTCATGAAAATATACCTGCCGAATGGCTGGAACTTCTCGCGAGGCGAACCGATATAGAGGATCTGGCAGAACGAATGGCCGCGAAACTATAATTAACGAGAACAAAAATTCAATCAGGAATGAACTATCAATCACGCGAAGTCAAGAGAGCAACGATATTCAGGCTGTTAAAACAAAAGCCGGGTTTGTTGCTGGCAGGAACCTTATTAACCGGTTTACCGGTTTTTATGATTGTCCTGTTCACATTTGTTGTCTCGATGATGGATGCCGATTTCAAGAAAGTAGATTATGAGAAAATTAGTCAACATGGAAAAATTGCGTCTGCTGAGATTACCAGTATAGAAGAGCAGACCAACGTTTCCGTTAACAACCAACATCCCATCATTATATACTATAACTACACTGTTAATGACAGTACAATAAACGCCACCTTCCGAACACTTGATTCCCGTAAAGTGAGCAATCTCAATACAGGTGATCAAATTGAAATTAAATATATAGGACATGATTCCATTATCACCGGGCTTAAACCTTTCAGGTTTCCATTGGAAATTGTATACCTGATTATTGCTCCGTTTTTGCTGGCGGGTATCATCGCATGGATAATCTTATTCTTTAACGTACAAAAGGCATTGAAGCTATATAAAAACGGTATAGTAAAAGAGGCAGAGTTAATTGCATTGGCTTCCAAGTCGGGTTCCGTTTTCTCCGGGCTGGCACCCTCTATGATTCTCCATTACAAATACGAAACCAGCAGTGGTCAAAAAGTATTTGGTAAATCTACAACCAATGATTACGCCATTGTTAATGCAGTGAAGCCGGGCGACATGGTAAAGATTTTTGTGTCACCAGAAAACGAAAAAATTTCCTGTTACATACCACGACTTGAATCTGAATACAACCATTGGAAAATTTACTAATATATAGAGCAAGCGTACATTCCAACCAGAAGCCAGCACCCCCCCTCACCCGACAATAGCGCTCGAAGTAAGCTTGCTGCTTGCAGGGTAATCGCTGCCATTGTCCATCCACAACCGGAACGACATATTATCAAACAAGTCACTCGGTTTTATAGTGAAGTCTTTTACTTCAGGTTTGCGTTTCAGGATACGCGGTACTACATCATTAATGAACCAGGAGTTATGCGTAATAAGCAGCGATGCTTTTATACCTGTATTACTCAGTGGCGACAGCAACAACTCCGATAGCGCTGCATCATGTTCATACACGTTCGCGAATGCTTCAAAGTCTAACTGAGTTATACGATCATCTTTTATAGCACTGGCAAAGTCTGCGAGTGTGGGAATAAATTTATTCTGATAGTCGGGTAAAATATGATCCTGTTCGCAGAGGTCCTTCACATTAACTGCCTTACCATTGCTGTTGATAATGGTGTGTCCAAATATAGGCACGATCACCCTGCGGATTCCCCAGAGTGTATGAAGAATCCGGTGGCGGTTATCGCTACACAATTCCTTGGTGCTATCCATGAAGTCGTGTATCGGCAGATAATCTTCAATTACTCCACCCCTTCGTTTTACAGAAATCTGTGAATGAACAACAGCATTCATATACTAAAATTCACCAAGGTCTTGCTCCTCCAGATTTGCCGGACCAGGAAGTGGTTCATGATCTTCGTATAGTACGATGTCGTGAAACGAGAGCTGCATAATTTCCCGAAAGGTGGCTGCATGTTCTGCTGTCATCGACTCCGGGAAATTGAAATCATAATCGTCTTGCAATATTATACCAAACTCCTCTTCATAGACAGGTCTTAACTTGTCAACAATAGCATCGATATCTTTGTCAAAAAAGAACTCAATTGCATTCCAGCCGCGCAAGCCAAGTATCGATTCAATATCCGCTCGCTCTTTCGCGGTCTTTGCTTCTTCCAGCGAAGTATATACACCTACTACGGAACCTTTCTCGCCTTCCGCTACTTCAAACGACTCATCGGTGTAGAAAAAGGCTTTTTTGTGAATTACATATTTGGACATGGGTATGCAGTTTTGCAAGGTTAAAGTTTCCATGCAGTATACTTACTCACTTTGATTCTGCCAAGCGCTCCTCATAAAATAATTGCATCAATGCTGATCCAATTAACATGGCCCAAAAAATACCCTAAAATACTTGCCTAAAGCAAGTATTTTATATCTTTGCAACATGGCGAAAGAAGTCATTGAAAAGATCCGTGAGTTCAACCGGTTTTATACAACTATTATTGGTGTAACGAACAACCATATATTGCAAAGTGATTACTCGCTTACGGAAGTACGCATGATGTATGAGGCATATTATACTCCGGGTATAACTGCACGACAGCTTACGGGCATTTTGCAGGTTGATGAAGGTTATCTGAGCCGACTTATCGCAAAGCTTGTCAAACATAAAATAGTACTAAAGAAGCAGTCCAAAGAAGACAAACGGATCTATGCGCTGGAACTGTCTGAAAAAGGCAAGCAGTTGTTTTTAGAATTGAACAAGCGATCTTCTGAAGCTATCGCTACACTCATTGAGCATTTAACCACGGAGGAGCGACTCGAACTCGTAAAGCTGCAGACCAGTATCAAAAACCTGCTCACAAAAAAACAAAAGCCTGCATGACGGTGAATGATATCTCCATACGCACACATTTGATACCGGGCGACCTCGGCTATATAATTTACCGCCATGGTAAGCTATACAGCGAAGAATATAATTTCGGTGTCGCATTTGAAGCCTATGTAAGTGCAGGTATATATGATTTCTATAAGAATTACGATGCAGCCCGTGACCGTGTATGGATCTGCGAACACAACCATGCCATTGTAGGCTTTGTGCTGCTCATGCACCGGGAAAACCACGCAGCACAGCTACGCTACTTTTATCTCGAGCGTAATTATCGTGGTATCGGGTTAGGCGGCAAACTCATGCAGCTATACATGGAGTTTCTGAAAGAAAAGAAATACAAGTCGTGTTACCTATGGACTACGAACGAGCAACAGGCAGCTGCAGCTCTATATAAGAAACACGGATTTATACTCACAGAAGAAATTAGTTCAACCACCTTCGGGAAAGCGTTGACAGAACAACGGTATGAACTGGTACTATAGTAAAGTGCTATAGCAATTTTAATATATATGGAACATCTACAGTCAGCCACCATACGTTTTTGTATTGCCCGCACAGTCGCTGAATTTGATGATGCGCGTAACCTTTACCAGCAATATGCAGCGTCACTGGACATTGACCTTAGTTTTCAGAACTTCGCTGCTGAGCTTAGTGCGCTCGAAGCACAATATAGTGCTCCACAAGGAGCTGTTATACTCGCCTATAAAGATGAGACTCCGGTTGGATGTGTTGGTATACGGGAAAATGCACCGGGCATTGCAGAGCTGAAGCGTATGTATGTACACCCGGAATACAGGCGATATAAAATCGGCATAAAACTATTAAACATGGCCCTGGAGATAGCCACCGAACTTGGATATAACACTATTCGGTTGGACACACTTCCTACCATGATACCCGCTATAAATCTTTACCGATCGGTCGGGTTCTACGATATTCCCTCCTATCGTTTCAACCCTGTCGATGGTGCTGTGTATATGGAAAAGAAGCTTCGGTGAAGTTTCATCACGTTATTCCAAATATAGGCGCAGCATTGCACTTGCTGCAATTTACCTATATATTCATACCTTCTCTGTAAGCCTGCTAAACCATGAAACGACTCCTGATCATTGTCGCTGCCTGTATTGGTGCTATCACCATAGGTTATTATATATTCATAGTAAGACAACAGGTCAGGGAAAAGTTTGACATTCTTGATGAACAGCTGGCGATACTGGATTCCTCCAAAGTAGCAGAAAAAGCGCTCGACTCAATGCACATGCCATTGATACTACAACAAAAAAGAAGCCTCTTTGTCGGGGCGGAACAGACGGATAGCATGAAACTGATCTGTGGCATCGAGATAAAAACAATTAGTCCTATATCTTTTGAATATACCTTAGACTTTCTGAACGACTGGAAAAAATTTAAAACCATTACCGGTACAGCGCTCCGCACATCATCTCACGGTGACAACTATCAAATGAAAGATGCGCATACTGACAAGAGCATTTCTGCCCACAAATTTATTGACATCAAAAACAATCTTTTAATAGAGGTATCGGATCAGGATCTGAGCAGCAGTATCGCCAGGGTGAAGAAATTTATTGGCAATGACAATGAGCTGACACCCGTTATGTTCTATAAATAATTTTGCACATCAAGTCTGTATACTGCAATTTATATACTATAGCGATTCATAAATCCAATTCCACAGAGAACAAAAAGAACGGCACAAAGGTGCACAGAGAGACTTTGTGGACTTGCCCACCTGATGCATTTTATTCAATAGATTTTCCGCGCAAGACTTGAATAAATACGTATCACAATAGTGATGTAATCCACGCTACCAAAAACGTAAAAACAAAAAAGGAAACGAAGGGCAGAAATGCTGCAATGGAGATAACGATGAGCTTTGCCAAAAGTTTGTGACCCGTGTCGCGACCATAAATTTCCTGCTGGTAATATTTACTCCTGAACGCATAGACAAGTACAACAACAAGCACCAGCAAGGCTCCTATAAAACCACCTATAAGTCCGTTTATCAGTTCGGGGGTAAAGCCACCGTGAAGCAGAATCATTTTTGCTTTTGAATGAAGTATAGATACTCTCGTACGATCTCAATATAGCAATATATCACGATGCAGCGTCTATCAGCATGAGCTCGATCAAAACAAAACCGATGGATGGAATCAACATATTGTCAATCGTGCTTTCAACATGTCCTTCCAGTGCCCGGTATTCGTCAGTCCAAAAGCTCTTTGAAAAATGTTCGTTTGCCTTAAAGGTATATTTAACAAAATTGTTTTCGCTGCTCAGGAAAATCAGATAGTCATTTGAATTAAACAGCCTGTCCCAAAAATTTTGATATACCCGTTTCGCTTTAAAAATCACACCGGCATTCAATACAATTTTTAATTTATTATTCCACCACGAAAACTTCTTTATCTGCCCGATGCAAACATCGCCTTCCATAATCTGGTAGCAGTTAACAGTAATTTCTTTCATAACGGGCTTAACCAGAATTACTCTGTCGTCAATCTCAATGGTGGCATTAAAATCACGGTACGACACCTTTGCATGGCTTCCATCGGGCAGATTAAGATTATATTCGATCTTGTAAGAGTCGCCCAGAAATGCACCGGTCGGTTTCCCGGTTTTGGTAAAGGTAAATTTCAGCATAGGTTGGTCGCAGTACAGGCGGCAGACCAGTTCTATACTTCTTACAACGCTACCACTACAGCATGCTGCGAACGATGTATGCACCGGCCAAACCTCCGGCTGCAATAATAGAGAAGTACCCCGTGATAACTACTTGCTACCGGTTTTTTATCCTGAATTTTTCAAAAGATGATAAGACTTTCTACCTTGGGCTTTGCTTTTATTTACGACAATGACTGAAGAAAAGAGCTTAAATTTTCTCGAAGAGATTATCGAAAACGATTTACAAGCTGGTAAATACAAAAAAATTATCACGCGTTTTCCACCGGAACCCAACGGTTATCTCCACATGGGCCACGCCAAAAGTATCTGCCTCAATTTCGGACTGGCAAATAAATATGGCGGTTACACCAACCTGCGTTTTGATGACACCAACCCTGTAACCGAAGAAACAGAGTATGTTGAAAGCATCAAGAACGATGTAAAGTGGCTCGGCTTCCAATGGGAGAATGAACTGTATGCCTCCGACTACTTCAGCCAGCTTTACGAGTTTGCACTGAAGCTTATTGATAAAGGACTCGCCTATGTTGATGACAGTACCAGCGAAGAGATCGCTGCACAGAAGGGCACGCCTACACAACCGGGTAAGGATAGTCCGTTCAGAAACCGCAGCATCGAAGAGAACAAGAAGTTGTTCCTGGAAATGAAAGAAGGAAAGTATCGCGATGGCGAGAAAGTGCTGCGTGCCAAAATCGACATGGGTCATATCAACATGCACATGCGCGACCCGATCATCTATCGTATCAAGCATGCACATCACCATCGTACCGGTGATGCCTGGTGTATATACCCGATGTATGACTTCGCCCACGGACAAAGTGATGCGATTGAAAACATCACGCACAGTGTTTGTACGCTCGAGTTTATTCCGCACCGTGAACTATATGACTGGTTCATCAAGAACCTGGATATATACCCATCGCATCAGTATGAGTTTGCACGTCTTAACATGACCTATACGGTGATGAGCAAACGCAAGCTGCTGCAACTGGTAAATGAAAAATACGTAGCGGGATGGGACGATCCGCGTATGCCTACACTGTCGGCTGTGCGCAGACGTGGCTATACTCCGGAAAGTATTCGCGAATTCTGTGAAAAGATTGGTGTTGCCAAACGTGAGAACCTGATTGATGTTGGGTTGCTAGAGTTTTGCGTACGCGAACATTTGAACAAAATATCGCTGCGCAGAATGGTGGTGTTCGAACCGGTGAAAGTTGTTATTACCAACTATCCGGAAGGTAAAACCGAGATGCTGCACGGTGAAGAAAATCCGGAAGATCCGAATGCAGGCAGTCGTGAGATACCGTTTAGTCGCGAGGTATATATTGAAGCGGAAGACTTCATGGAGAACCCTCCGAAGAAATATTTCCGTCTTGCTCCCGGACAAATGGTTCGCTTAAAGAGCGCGTATATCATCAAGTGCGAGAACGTGATCAAGGATGCAAACGGCAATGTAAAAGAACTTCATTGCACATATATACCGGAAAGCCGCAGCGGTTCTGATACTTCGGGCATCAACGTAAAGGGTACGCTCCATTGGGTAAGTGTACAACATGCTGTTGCCATTGAGACAAGACTATACGACAGACTTTTCAAGGTTGAAGACCTGAGTCAGGCAGAAGGCGATTTCAAAGACTATATTAATCCTGATTCATTAAAGGTATTGCCGGCGGTATATGCAGAACCTGCTATACTTCAGGCCAAGATAGAAGACCGTTACCAATTTTTGCGTACAGGGTATTTCTGTCTTGATCCTGATTCCACACCGGGCAAACTGATCTTTAACAGAACAGTTACACTGCGCGATATGTGGGCGAAAGAGGCTAAGAAGTAAATCTGTTATTTATAGCGACTGCTTAGCTATATGAATTACCAGGCTGTGCTGGAAGAGATCCGGCAGGAAGTACAACCGCTCTTTGGTACGGGTAAAGTTGCTAACTATATACCGGCCTTGCAGCGCGTTGATCCGAAGAAGTTCGGCATTGCAATCGCCACTCCGGATGGAGACATTGTTTCGGTTGGTGATGCCAACGAACCGTTCTCCATTCAGAGTATATCGAAAGTATTTACCCTCACCATGGTGTTTGCCAGACATGGCGATTCACTCTGGAAACGTGTAGGTAAAGAACCTTCCGGCACAGCCTTTAATTCGCTCGTTCAACTTGAATATGAAAAAGGTATACCGCGCAATCCGTTCATTAATGCAGGTGCACTGGTAATTACCGATATGCTCATCTCCGACCAGGAATGTGCCTATAAAAGTGTTCTGAATTTTCTGCGCAAAACTTCAGGCAATTCTTCTGTTGACTATGATGCAGAAGTAGCACAATCTGAAAAAGAACAGGGCTTTCGTAATGCCGCGCTGGTAAATTTCCTGAAGAGTCATAATAACATTCACAACGACATCAGCAATGTACTGGATGTATACTTTCATCACTGTGCTGTATCGATGAGTTGTATTGACCTGGCGCGCACTATGCTATATTTCTCCAATCATGGTGAGTCCCCTATAGCGAAGGAACGTATACTTACTGTAAGTCAATCAAAACGCCTCAGTGCAGTAATGATGACCTGCGGCTTCTATGATGAAGCCGGTGAATTCGCTTTTCGCGTGGGACTACCCGGCAAGAGTGGCGTAGGCGGTGGCATTGTTGCTGTTATACCCGGTAAACTTGCTATAGCCGTGTGGAGTCCGGAACTCAACGATAAAGGCAACTCTGTTGTGGGAATGAAAGCGCTTGAACTGTTTACTACGAAGACAGGTATATCGGTGTTTTGAAAGAGCTGCTGGCTTCTAGTTGCTAGCTTCTGGTATTTATAGCAGCGTGTCCGGCCAACGGACGAACAGAAGCTGTGGCTACTGGTTATTGGAAACAAATGTGGCTTCTATATTTCCTATCAAATACTCAATAAGGTTAAATTCATGGAAGGGCTTCCATTTACCTTCTTGTAGGAATTTTTTCAACAAGCGTATTAACTCGTGCCGTTCTTGCCATTTGACCAAGTTGCTTTTGTTAATTGCTTTAAAGTTATAGCGATATAATTCTTCGCTTTCACTAGACGTAAGCAAATTAATGAGTATAGTATCCTCATAGGACGTTATAGGGCTGCCATCAATTAAACATCTACGATTCCCGGGAAGAAAGCTATCATGATACATCTGCCGGATGGTCAGAGCTTTCTCCCGCAAGGGATGTTGTTCAAGACAAGTTGCATGCATTGGGTTATCAGAAAATATATACAAAGGCTCCTTCATATTGGAAGTAAGTGGTGGAAACAAGACGACATTGTTTACATCCTCTATAACCGATCCGCACAGCGCGCATTGACTTTTACCCTCGAAAAAAAGTGCCATATATATTTTTTTTTGCAAAGCTATAACATCATCTCACAATTGGAGCATAATATATAGTTGAAATGAGTGACACCAGACAATAGAAGGGAAGCCTCACTCAGCCAAACATTTGTCGCAAACGCCCCCTAAAACTGCCGGAGTTGGCAAGCGGAGCATTGGTGGGACTACATTAATTTTGTTTCGAAGATTTCAATATCTCAACTCACAGAAATCAAATGTATATTTAAATAAAAACAAACTATGAAAAACAAAATCCTATTTGTTGTATGTCTCCTGTTTGGACTGATGTTCATCAATGCAGGACTCAATAAGTTCTTCAACTATATGCCGCCACCTGATGATATGCCCGAAAACCTGCAGCGCGCAATGGGTGCTTTTATGGAAATTACATGGCTTATGCCACTCGTTGGACTCGTAGAAGTTATCGGCGGTGTGCTTATCATCATACCAAAAGTAAGAGCATTGGGCGCCATCATTATTCTTCCGGTAATGATTGGTATTCTGCTAACAAACATCACAGTGGCACCATCCGGTTTGCCTATAGCACTTACGCTCTTCGCGATTAACCTCTGGGTAATTTTTGATAATCGTGAGAAGTACTTGCCGATGGTGCGATAGGTATATATGTATATAACAATAGATACACAGAGTTTCCCCGAACGGGAGACTCTGCGTTTAATATCATGTAGTATAGCGATACGTTGTAACATTTAGTAAGCCAACATCCCACACGTTTCCAGCAATAGTTTTCGTACCTTTCGGTCTCTAATTAAATTACTTGAATGAAATCGATTGCTCGAATGAGACTATTACTTTTCCTGATCACGCTTACACCCTTTATTGGTTTGGCTCAAGAGAAAAAACTCACCATAACAGGTGACTTTGACTTTGCTCAAAATATTTCCCTCGGTAAAAAAGGATTTATACTGCAAACTTATAGTAAACTATTTTACCTGGACCAAAAAGGTAATCAGATATGGAAATCAGATATCAGGTATATCCGCGGTTATAACGGCCCAACCATTACAGTATCTTCTCCCAGTGCCTCCAATTTTTATACTGTCCAGATATCACTTCCCAACAACGGCTTCACCAAAAAAACACACTACATTACGTATATTACAAACGATGGACAAACAACATCAAAGGAGCTAGCTGGGTCTACCGCGTTTGGAAAAAGTCTTCAAGCTATATTTTGCGATGATAATTATCTATACTACCTCACCACCGAAAATGGTCTCGAGACAAAAGAGAGAGAGAGAGCAAATGAAAAATTGCTTTTAAATCGTTTTGCAAAAGGAAACTTATCACATAGCAAAATAAAACTCGAATTGCCATCCTTAAAGGAGAATGCTACTTATTGGAGTTTTATAGGACAAAATGAAAACGAAAAGTTCCTGGTATCCAAGGAAATTAACAGAAAGGATGGAAGTTTTACGGCCACCATTGTGAGCTTCAACAGTGAAGGTAAAATCGTGAGGCAGTTTACCATTAATATAGACCTCAACGGAAAGTATTTACGCCCCGCTTATAGCCCGATAGAAAATTCACAGTCGCTTTTAGCAAGCGTATATCCGGAACGACCATTTGCAAACATTGTTAACCTTGACTTTAAGCCATTGGACTTTAGCTTTGAACTGGAAGGAGATGGAGGATTCGGTCAAATTTACTATGACGAGTCTTCAGATAAATTCTATGCGTTTGGCCTTTACGGAGACAGTCCTTTTACAAAAGTGGCAAGCATATATCAAGGTTTATATATACGTGGATTCGATTCGACCGGCAAACCTACTATGTCGTTTCAACAAGAAGTGCCCAAAACACTTTCCGAACAGGGGTATTTTCGTTTACACGCTGCTCCGGGGAGCAGGCGTATTAAATTAAGAGCTATCAATACCGGCATTTTAAATTTTTCTATTCGTTGGAATCCTCGTTCCCAAGGAGAATACATTCTTGCTATCTCACCAGAGGGAAAGTTCCTAGGTTACGTTGAATACGATAATATTAGCTCAAACAGGGAACGAGTTGTTTTCTCCGGTAACAATGAAGCATCACCCGCTTCCAAATTCGTTGAAAGTAACAAGTTAGACAAAGGTAAAAACACAACATACTCATCTTTTCCAAGTGGCGGAGGTGAAATACTTATAGTATCAGATATGAAAAAGAAAATCATTGACGTTCACTATTTCAATGGTAACTGACACTAGATGAGACATCCAAAGGTGTATGCCGATGGCAAGATAGTGCTAACTATATTTTCAATTATATACGATATATCCTACAAGTTATTACCAGGCAGAGTCTCCGACCGGTTTAAGTTTACCCACAAAACTATTAACTTGATATTCCAAAACAATCATG
>CBIHOZ010000048.1:0-42147 GCA_966211525.1 uncultured Chitinophaga sp.
GAAGCGTTACAGGCAGCTACTGCGATAGGGGATGATCGTCTGCAGATGCAATCGCAGGGATATGTCGTGCCCGATTCTTTTACGCACGGTACATCAGAACAGCGGGTACGCTGGTTCAGAAAAGGCTTTGAGACAGGTGATCTGAATCAAGGCGATACTTTTAATGCTACGAATTTGTAATTACGGGATCTTTATTTTTTAGTATACTTTTTAGAAAGTATTTAAACATAATCCCAGCGTGTAACCTATCCGTTGTTTGTCCGTTAGTAACTCGTTTTACGCTATATATAAAGTATATATCTACATTAAAATATGTTAAATTTTTATTAACGTAGCTTTAATTCTGCGTATAGCCACCCGTTGTATGTGATTATTCTAGCACGGTATATCTCTTCCTTTTAAAATTTTTTAATTTCTGTTTCTGCTGAAATTTAATTCTGAAACAGGCGCTGTTTACGACCCTTTCGTTTTGGTGAAATCCATTTTCTTCGCGCCACTAAATTTTTTAACAAAACAAAAATTATGAAAAAACTCTTCCTACTCCTCTCAGTCGTGACTGCTTTCGCAATCACAAGTTGTGACAATGATAACTCGGTAAACCCTCAGCCACTGGGTAAAGCTGTAGTAACCGGTACAGTGTATGCCGACTTTGACTACACCAACAACAACTCCGGAACAACGTATGATAAAGTGGCTAACAAAAAAGTGGTTGCTGCTATCTATGATGACTACAACGAGTCAGTTCGTTATGTTGAAACTACTACTGATGGCAATGGTAACTATACCATCGAAGTAGAAATCGGTAATCGTGAACTCGAAATCTACATTCACCTGGTTGATTTCAAAGCTGATGTACGTTATGCAGACGGTATTAAGAACGAGACTTTCTATGGCGAAGGCTTCAGCACTGGCTCTGATCTTGAAAAAGGTGGCGAATATATCCGCGATATATACTATAACGACTAATCTCACGATCTGTTAATCCGATAAGACAAACATGAAGAAAATATATATGTCAATGCTGTTTAGCGCTTTCGCGATAGCAGCAATTGCACAGGAAGTTACTACGACAACGGCCGCAGAAGCTCCTGTACTGAAATCAAAAAAAGGTGAAGCGTATCTGCCGGTAGCAGGTGAGTGGGGACTTGGTGTATCTGCTAATCCGTTCCTCGATTACCTTGGTAACTTTTTGAATGGTTACGATAACTTTAACGATGGTCCTAACTTTGAATTTGCTTCTAACCCTGCAAACAACATTGCTGTGTTTGGTAAGCTTATCAAAGATGCAAATACTGCATACCGTGTTCGTTTCAATGTTGGTATCCGCAGTAATACAAACAAGGCTGTGGTGTCTCAAAACCAGTTGAACCCGGATCCTGCTTACCCTGCATTTACAGATGACTGGCAGAAAGTAAATACTACAGCAATTGTTATTGCACCGGGTATTGAAAAGAGACGCGGAAGCACGCGTCTGCAAGGTATATATGGTGGCGAACTTGTGTTGGGTTTCAACAATACAAAAGTTAGCTATGACTATGGCAACCCGATGTCGGCAGACTTTAACGCTCCCATTACGAATGATTTCGATACGTATGGCTATGGTGAAAACATCCTGGGCGGAAACGAAGCTGCTGCTTCTGTACGTGTAGTGGAAGACAAATCAGGTTCTAACTTCCTGGTAGGTGCACGTGGTTTTATTGGTGTTGAATACTTCTTCGCTCCGAAGATCTCTATCGGTGGTGAGTTCGGCTATATGTTAGGATTCCAGACACAACGCAGAGCTACTATTACTGCCGAGACCTGGGATGCTGCGAGCGTAAATACACGCGAAGTAAAGATAGATGAGTATAGAAACGGTGGTGTAACGTCTATGGGTATCGGCCTTGATAACCTGAGCGGTACAATCAACCTGTTGTTCTACTTCTAATCAGAAACAACTCCCTTCTATAAATACCGAAGCCGGCAGAATTACTGCCGGCTTCTTATTTTATATATAGGTGTATATATAGCCTGGATTATTTCTCCGGGTACAGCACGATCTGTACGTAGTTCTTAGGCTCAAGATATTTAACCGCAGCATCCTTAACATCTTTTGGCGTAAGTGCCGCAATTCGTTTTTCGTAGCTCAATACGTTCGCTGCATCGCTTCCGTACTCAATACTTTGAATAAGCTGACGTGCCCAGAAGTTGTTGTCTTTGATATTTACTTCGTACTGTTGCTTCCAGGTTTCTTTTACTTTATTCAGGTCTGCTTCTGTAGGGCCGGTCGTTTTGATTTTGTCGATCTCGGCATGTGCTGCTGCAATCAGCTTGTCTACATTTTCAGGTCCGCATGGGAAGCTCGCTCCGATCGCGAAATTGTTATACGGGAATTTATTCAGGCTTCCGAACATGCCGCCACCGTATACACCACTTAAGTCTTCACGCAGCGACTCGATTAACTTGATGTTCAATACTTCGATCATCGCAGAAAGTTTTAGCTGTTCACTATCCGAATAAGGAGCTTGTCCATTCCAGAACATGCGAATGAAACTCTTGGGCTCCGTTCCTTTACGCACTTCTTTTTTCAGTGGTCCTTGCACCGGGCGCAGACCTACATCTTTGAAGTTGGAAGTCTTTCCGCTTGCCGGCAGACTGCCAATATAGCTTGCTATAAGCGGTTTGATTTTCGCGAGATCAAATGCACCTACAATTACAAATGTAAAGCCTGTTGCATCGCCAAAGCGTTCTTTATATATATCCAGTGCGCGTTGTTCATTGATGCTGGCAAATATCTCTGCCTTCGGAACGCGTGGTGCCCAAGGCTGATTTTTATAGAGTATGCGGAATATAGAATCCTGGAAAGTATACTGCGGATCGGCTGTCATGTTCTGATACATTGCCTGCTGTTTGGTGATGAACGATTGAAAGAGCTCATCATCCTTGCGCGGCTTCGTAAAGTATAAATGTGCCAGCTGAAGAAGTGTTTCAATATCAGCTGCGCTGGATTGTCCATTCAAGGTTTCAGATATAGCACCGATGCGTGGCGATATATTCGCGGTTTTACCGGCCAGTACTTTACGAAGATCAACCGGTGAGAACTGATCAATACCCATTTGCGAAACAACTGCTGAAGCAAACTCGGCATTACTGCGCTCGCTCGGGTTATATAAGTATTGGCCACCGAAACGTGAAGCTGCAAACACAACCTGGTCGTTCTTGAAATCAGTAGGTTTCAGAATAACTTTTACATGATTGCTAAGTGTGAGTTCGGTTGTGCCGAGTACCTTATTTTCTTTTTCAGAAGTGATCTTGCCGGGAGCGGGTGCTTTCTCCATCAACGCTGTGGCTACTGCTTTTTCCTCGTATGCTTTTGCTTCCTGTTTGCCGGCAGCTTCCGTCAGCGTCAGTAATTCAGTATTCGTAGGTATAGCGAATGCGGCTTTGTCAGGCCCCGTAAATACAATCAGTTTGTTGGCATTGGTAGCAGGTATCGTCTTGGCAGCATACTGATTTACTTCTTCCAGCGATATTGTGTTCAGGTAATCCTGGTAGTAGCTATATTCTGTTTCAATACCCGGTATCGGTTCTTTCTCAAGAAAGTTGTTGATATACTCCTGAACGAAATTTTCTGATTCAGTTTTGTCACGTTCGTTATAGGCGCGCTCCATACCTTTCATCATGGTCTTCTTGGTGCGATCCAGCTCCGCTGCTGTGAAGCCAAATTTGCGCGCACGTTCATTTTCAAGAATGATAGCATTCAATGCAGGTTCAACACCGCCTTTACCCAATACAGCATACGATGCATACGCTTCATAACCACGCACAAAGCCGCTGAGGCTGCTGCCTCCAAAGATAAAGGGTGGGTTGGCAGACTGTGTAAGCTCTTGCATACGCTGACTCAGCATACTGGTAAATAAATTTCTCACCATATAGGCACGGTAATCACCTACCGTAATTTCAGGCGTAGACTTTTGTGTAGCATAGTATATCTGTACTACGTGGTTGGTTGCTTCTTTATCGGTAGCTACAACCGCTTCAGATTTTTGTCGTGCGGGCACCGGAGGTTCAACACGTGCACGCTCCTTCGATGGGTTCTTGATCTTTTCAAAATGTGTTTTGATATACTTCTCAGCTTCGGCAACTTCAATATCACCAACAACAACCACTGCCATCAGGTCTGGACGATACCAGTCTTTGTAGAAGCGTTTGATAACATCATGTTTGAATCCTTTCAGGATATCATCTTTACCAATTGGCAAGCGCTCAGCATATTTAGAGCCTTCCAGGAGTTTAGGCAGATATACTTTCTGCATACGCTCCTGTGCACCTTTACCCAGACGTGATTCTTCCAATACTACACCACGTTCTTTGTCGATTTCGGCATTATCAAATGCTACGGTGCTGGCCCAGTCTTCAAGTATCTGAAAGCCTTTGTCTATATTTTCTTTTTTCTCGGTAGGAATCGGGAGTATATATACCGTTTCATCAAAACTGGTATAAGCGTTAAGGTCAGCGCCAAACTCTACACCTATCGATTGAAGGAATGATACCAGATCATTCTTCTTGAAGTTCTTGGAACCATTAAAGGCCATGTGCTCGGTAAAGTGAGCGAGCCCCTGCTGATCGTCATCTTCGAGTATAGATCCGGCATTTACGACTAATCGAAGTTCTACTTTTCTTTCAGGCTTAAGATTCTTGCGTATATAGTAGGTAAGTCCATTGCTAAGCTTGCCGATCTTTACATTCGGATCTACCGGTATTTTCTGGGCAAGTTTATCCTGTGCATACAGAATATTTACGAGCAGAACCAGCAACAAAAAAAGCGGGAGGGTTTTATAATGCGGTTTTGGTTTTAAATGCAACATGTGGAATTATTATAATTGATTAATGAGTATTGTAGAGGAATCTTAAAATCTTTTAATCTTGAAATCTTTCAATTTTAAAATCTTTCAATTTTAAAATCTTCCAATCTTTCTTAAAAAGCAGATGTGTCGTAGATCGGAACATGACATTAACTATATAGTATATATCGATCCACTATATCAATGCCATTTGGACCGGATCAGGTTAAGCATTTCGCCATGAACAAAATTGTTACCGGCACAAAGCTCACCGCCAAAAACAAAATTGTTGCCGCCTTTGAAGTCGGTTACTTTACCCCCGGCCTGCTGCACGATAAATGTACCGGCTGCTACATCCCATGCGTTGAGATTATACTCAAAGAATCCTTCAAGTCTTCCGCATGCCACGTATGCCAGATCGATTGCAGCACTGCCCAGTCTTCGTATACCATGAGACTTCTCTAAAAACTCTTTGATGATATCCAGGTATACATCTTTCTTTTCGGAGTGATAGTATGGGAAACCGGTGGCCAGCAGACTTTCATTTAGCGTAGGTACAGCAGATACTTTGATCACTTTGTCATTGCAATATGCCGGCCCGCCTTCGATAGCGTGAAAACATTCTTTGCGAATGATATGGTATACATCACCAAGAACAGCCTGGTTGTTGCGCGTAAGGCCGATGCTGATAGCAAAGATGGGAAGCCCATGCAGAAAATTTGTAGTGCCATCCAGCGGATCGATTACCCAGTTATACTCGCTGCTCTTAGATTGTTCAACCGTTCCCTCTTCGGTAATGAAACCTGCCTGCGGAAATATTTTTGAAAGTGCAGCAACTAATCTGCGCTCTGCTTCTTTATCGACATAAGACACCAGGTTGTTGAAACTTGTCTTCTGTTCAATTCGCGTAAGATCAAAATCAGCTCCTTCTTTCCGAATAAATTCTCCGACTTCTTCACAAATAGAGATGACATCCCGTTGAATGCTTTCGAGGTTTATCGCATGCATGGTTGTTTGAGTTTAAGATGGTGAATATAAGGATGGATCGCGAAATATACTTTCCGGCTATGGATATTAATTTCCGGTAACAAAAGTTATAAATGCTTCACAATACGTAAAGCGGTTGTCATGCTGATAGCTAATACGTATTGCGTTACTAGCTTTCTTTGCCGGCTACAACAATTACAATTTCGCCCTTTACTTCCTTTGCCTGGAAGTGTGTCAGGATTTCGTCAATAGTACCGTTCACAGTCTCTTCAAACATTTTCGTGAGCTCGCGCGATACAGATGCTTTCCGCTCTGCACCCAGATACTCTTTGAATTGCTCCAGTGTTTTTACCAATCGGTAGGGTGACTCATAAAAGATCATGGTGCGCTCTTCTTCAGCGAGTTGCTTTAATAAAGTCTGTCTTCCTTTTTTCTGCGGAAGAAATCCTTCGAACACAAAACGATCTGATGGTAATCCTGATTTTACCAATGCCGGTACAAATGCCGTTGGCCCGGGTAAACATTCAACTTTTAAATTGGCTTGCAGTGCAGCGCGTATGATCAGAAAGCCCGGATCAGAAATGCCCGGTGTACCTGCATCAGATACAAGTGCCATTACTTCGCCTTTCTCCATGCGCTCAATGAGACTCGCCAGAATTTTATGCTCATTGAAATTATGAAAACTCTGCAAGGGCTTGCTGATGGTATAATGCTTCAGCAGAAACCCTGATGTGCGTGTATCTTCCGCGAGGATCACGTCAACCGACTTGAGAACTTCCAGTGCGCGCAGCGTGATGTCGGACAGATTACCGATGGGAGTAGGTACAATATATAGCGATGGTGAAGACATGATAATTAATATAGGCCCGGCTATACCGGGCCTGTAGTTCTATGGATCTGTAAATATATAGTGCAGGTTTAAAAGACTAAGCCGTTAGTGCATCAATCGCCTTTGCCAGTTTATGATCACGGTCGGTCACAACATCGCCCGCATCATGTGTTGAGAGTTCGATGTTAACGGTATTCCAGGTGTTCGTCCATGTAGGGTGATGGTTCATCTTCTCGGCCGCGAGTGCCACTCTTGTCATGAACGCAAATGCTTCTGAAAAATCTTTAAACGTAAAGGTCTTCTTCAGTTTATTGTTTTCAAGTTTCCATTCCATAACACTTCCTGTTTAAGTTATTCAACCTGGCAAAAAGGTAAGCATTATTTTTTGGGTGGCAAGGTTTGATTCAGCGGATCACCTATATACTTGTCGTACCAGGCTGTCCAGCGGATCAACCGATCTTTCTGATAGCTCGGTACAGTAATGCCGTGAAATTGTCCGGGGTATACTACAAATTGTGTTGGTACGCCTAATGTTTTCAACGCCTGGTACATTTGCTCGCTGCCTGCAGCCGGCACGTTGAAATCTTTTTCACCCACCATATACAGCGTTGGTGTTTTGATCTTGTCAGCTTTAAAGAAAGGATATGAAACCTTCATCCACTTGTCAGCATTTTTCCAGGGTACACCTAACTCTGTCTCGTATTGTAATGTATACTGATCCGAACCATACATCGACAACTGCAACGCACTGCCCGCACCACTTGACGCAGCTTTGAAGCGCGGATCGGTTGCTGTGGTATAATCTGTTAATATACCTCCATAGCTCCAGCCGCCTATACCTAACCGGTTGGGATCGGCAGCCCCGATCTTTACCAGGTGATCGACCGCTCCAAGTAAATCCATTACTTCCTTATTTCCCCAATCAGCAAATATAGCTTTACTAAAGGCCATACCTTTTCCACTGCTGCCACGATAGTTTACACTGGCAACGGCATAACCTTTGGCTGCCAGCATTTGTGACGTGAGATCGAAAGCATAGTCATCCTGCGAAGTTGGTCCTCCGTGTATCCAAAGAATTAGCGGTAATTTTTTATTTGTTGGTTTGCCGGCTGGCCAGTATAAAAGTCCGCCTACAACAGTGCCGTCTTTACTTGTGGAGTTAAAGCCTTTTACCGTAGCAAGCTTTATCTGTTTTAAAAAGTCGTTGTGTATATAGGTAAGTCTTTTCTTGTTCCCGTTTTCAAGGGTATAGACTTCATTGGGTGTTTGCGCGTCACTCGCTATAGCAACCCAGCGGTTCTGGGTGCCTCCCTGCACAGGATAAAATACCTGCTCCCCCGTAGTAATCGCTTTATGATTGCCTGCGAGATCGAACGATACAATGTGACTGGTGCGATCGTCCTGCATAACGGTATAGATATATTTACTGTCGGCAGACCAGTGCGGTGAAGCTATATCACGATCTACTTTTTGTGAAAGCAATACGGGCTTCCCGCCTTCAACAGGTATAAGTGCTAAATACGGCTGATCGTATATATTGAAAGACTCCAACCGTGATTGCATGTAGGCTATATATTTACCATCCGTGCTCCACGATGGACTGGTATCAGCACCTTTCCAGGTAGTGAGCTGGCGCGGTGTAGCACCCTTCTTTGCTTCGATGATCCATATATCGGTGTTGGCATTACGATCGGCATCGGCGGAACGGTTGCTTACAAAGGCTATATATTTACTGTCGGGCGACCATACCGGAGTACCTTCATCGAAATCACCGGTAGTAAGCGTGTCCAGTTTTTTAGTCTCTACATCGAACAGGTATAAATGATCGCGCTTGTGTTCCAGGTAGCCATCACCATCGCTTTTGAAATGGTAGCGATCGATCACAACAGGAGGTGTGGTTTTCTTTTTTTCTTTATCATCGATCGACTCCTGGTCTTTAATAATCACCACGATCTTCTTTGAATCGGGGCTCCATACATAATCACTGATTCCATATTTTAACTCGGTAAGTTTTACTGCTTCACCACCTCTCCGGTCAAGCTTCCATATCTGTGAAGCTTTCGTTTCGTAGCGTGAAGAGAGGAACGTTAAATATTTACCATCGGGCGACCAGCGAGGTCTGTTCTCGCCTTCAGCACTTGCAGTTAACCGAATCGATTCGGTGCCTTCCCAGTTAATCATCCAGATATCGCTATCGTATTTGTCTTTGGCGGAATCTGGAGTTGAAAGTACATACGCTACCCAGTTGCCTTCGGGCGATAGCTGCGGATCGGATACTGATTTTATTTTATATACATCCGATGGGTTCAGAGCACGCTGTGAAAATGCTGCTATAGCAAGACTCAGCAGGAAAGAGGAGATCAGGATTTTTTTCATATACATGATTCAAATCCCATTTTACAAATTTTACCTGACTCGCTGAAGAATGATTTGTATCAGTGCGGGTAAATATGACAGGAGTGGAGGAAAGATTGAGGGCTTCGGTATCGCGAAAGTTAAAGCGCGACTATACCTTCTATACTGGAAGCGCGTACGTAAACTTCTATAACGGCTTCGCCCGAAGGCATCATCATCTGCACCGTGATGCTGGTATAGTTGCCCTTGGTTGAAAGTTTCTCGGTAACGGTATGGTTCGGGAACAATTGCTTTACTTCGTTTTCTTTACCGGTAGGCACTATAAATTTGAACATGTATAGCGATGGCCAAACGTGATGCTGGTCGAGTTTCTCGCGGAAGTTATTGAGCCAATTCTGATCCATGTAGAAAAAGCAACGCCCTGACGTTGCGGTCAGGGCGTGGCCGTTAAAAGTTAATTATAGCTTAGAAGAACTTGTAGCGTTTGTCTTCAATCTCTGATTTCTCTTTGATTGCTTCTGCAATGCTGAAGCTGCTTCTGTTCTGGCTGTTCTGTTCCAGTTGTGTTTTGTAGTTGCTGTAGTCTGCTATAGCAGGAGCAATCGTTTTGCTTTGTAGCTCTACAATGACAACACCGTTATCGCCCGCTACTGGCTTCGAGCGTTTGCCATTCTCCAATGAGAATGCTGTACCTACTGCCTGCGGATCGAAACCTACAGTTGGCAGTGAGTTGCTGCTCAGACGCAGGTCGCTGCTGGTATATACATTTGCATCGCTGCCGAAACCGCTTGCCACTTCTTCGAGCGTTGTGCCTTTCAAACCGTTCAGCTTCTCGATGATGGTTTTGCTTTTTACTTCGTTACGAACAGCGGGAGTAATTTCTTCTTTCACCTGGCTAAGTGGCTTATAGCCTTTCTTTACTTCACCGGTCATGATCGCTACTACATTCTGATCTTGCAGATCATATACCTGAGAAATTTTACCGGTAGATGCATCGCGGAATAACCACATTACAATCTGACGTGCTTCACCCAGTGTACCGATGCGTCTGTCGCCAGCGCTTATACTTTTTGCTTCCTGCACGATAAGACCAGACTGCTGTGCTTTTGCTTCGAATTCTTTTACATCAGATATATCCGATGCAAAAGTTTCTGCCTTACGGAAAGCTTCGTTGGTAGTTGCATCGCTCGGAACGATCTGGCGTTCAACGATGGCCAGGTTATAAGCTTTGTTGGTTTTAGCATTAGTAACTTCGATGATGTGATAACCGAATTCAGTTTCAACAACATCGTTCAATACTCCTGCTTTCGATGCACCGAATACTGCATCCTGGAAAGGCTTCACCATTTGTCCGCTGCTGAACCAGCCCAGGTCACCACCGCGTGATGCTGTACCGTCTGTTCCGAATTCACGTGCTTTCGCTTCGAAAGAAGCACCACCTTTAATGTCTTTCAGAATGTTACGAGCTTTTTCTTTTGCTTCAGCTTTTGCTGCATCACTGGCATCAGCCCACTTGATAAGTATATGCTTGGCGCGAGCGCTATAGATTGTATCGTTAAATACTTTAGAAACTTTAACCACTTTGTAAGTTTCGCCATCCAGCACCGGACCGATAACATTTCCTTCTACGAGGTCGCTTTCAGAAATGAAAGAAGGCAATGATGCAGGAGTATATTTCATGAACGGAGTTTGTCCGTCTGTGTTATTGCTTGCGTAAACTGAATCTTCGTTTGAAGATTTGAATTCTTCAACAGCTCTTTTCAGATCATCATTCACGGCAACAGAGTCGTCAGCAGAAGGTATAACCGGAATGCTGATATACTTGATGTCGCGTGTAGCGTCTGTCTTGAATTTTTCTTTGTTCTTGTTATAGTATGCTTCGTAGTCAGCATCGGTAATCTGCACAGAAGAATCACTAATGGCATAGTACGGAACGTAGAGATATTTTATTTCAGCAACATCGGTAGCTAAATGATATTCGCGTTCAGCTTCTGCTTTGGTTACGTAGGCAGATTTAATGAGCAGGTTTTCATACTTGATACGCTCACGGCCTGGCTTCAGGTCACGCTGAAATAATTCCCAGCGAATACGCGGCTCAGAAGTTTCAGGCATTGACTGGATCTGTTTCAGATAAGCCACAACTTTATCGGGCTCGAACTGTCCGGTCTGTTGATTGGTGAATGCCTGGCGCACGCCCTGATCAACATTTTTTCCTTGCACCATATCCCATACTTCGTCTTCGGTAACTTCTACACCTGCATCTTCAATTTGTGGTTGAATAGCGTGGCGGGCAATGAGAAGATCCCAAGCCTGCTGGCGGATAGAAGGCATATCACGTTCACCAGGTTCGCGGCCGGTATTTAAAAACCAGTTCGCTTCACGTTCGCGGATCACAGCCTGGTATTCATCGTAAGAAATTTCTTTGCCTCCGATTTCACCCACTGAGTTCCGTCCCCAGTTCATGATGTTTGATTTACCACTGAAGATATCGCCCAGAATAAATGCAGCAATCGCAACAAATACGAAGATCACCACCCAGGTGCCCATCTTGCTGCGCAATGTTCCAATAAATGCCATAAGTAATTTTTAAAGAGCCGCAAATTTAACCCGTTCTGCGTATTAGAAAAACATCGTTCTTAAAAATCCGAAAAATCGTATGAAGCGCGCTGAAAAGCAGAAATTTAAGCAGCTGAAACGCGGCTTTTTCCGGAGCGTACGGATAATTTCTGCAAACGTTAACTGCGGGGGATTGTTGCAGACAAAAAAATCAGTTCTTACCCCGTTTGCGTAATGTGAAAATGAAGAAGAGCACAAGTGTTAACATTAACGCCCAGTACGCCTGACCAAGACCCAACACCATTACCTGGTGAATGCCGATGATAAGAAAGCCGACTGCGAGCGAGAGTATAACAATATCAAGAAGTTTCATAAGGGCAAATGTAGCAAAGCGCTGCAGCAAAGAAATTTTAAATCAGCTTGGCAAGTGTGCTGATATATCGTTCGGGCACTTCACCGCGAATGGCCGCTTGATAGTCGTTGTAGCTGCAAGGCACAATGCTGTTACGGGCGTAGCGCTCGCGTCCGCTGGGATACGGAACTTCCATCCACCACTTCTCGCTTAATTTACTTTTGTAGAATGTTATTACCTCCGGATCTACCGGCATAGATACCGAGTACTTGAGAAAATCATTGCTTCTGAAATTCTGCTCGTTCTTACGATGATAATATCCTTCAATAAAATACCAGATCATGGTAGCAATGATGGAAGCCGTCTTCTTATGAACATCATCGTGCTCCGGGTTATACTCGTAAAATCCGAGTGAGCTCAGTTTCTCATTGAGCCCTGCATACCAGCATATCTGGCAAGCTTCCTCACCTGTTAAGCCGAAAGGTTGAGCATTGGCATTGCCGGGTGCATCCGAAGAACGAATCGCGGTAACATCAAACGACAACATATCGGCATTGCGAATGGTAGGTTCCATCTCCTGCATGTTCGTACGCATTTGTCCGATGCGGAATGCTTCAAAGTATAATTTCTCAAGTATAGATACCGACATCGGATCGATGAGATAACTCTGATACGCAAGATGAGTATAGCTGAAAAGATAATTAGGTTCGTGCAGCAATATGCGATGTATATGTTGATTGCTCGGACCTTGCTCTTTGTCTTCCAGGTCGAGGAACGCATCTACATTCAGCAGACTCACCAGTTTATCAAGTGTTTCGTAACTGCAGTATTGACCATAGTCAAGATCATGCGAGCCGCCAATGAGGATAGGCAGTACGTTGCTTTCCAGCAGCATGCGACAAACCTCGCTGATGCGCGTATAGGTTTCTTCTAGGTCGTGACCCGGCTTTAAATTACCGAGGTCTACAATACGGTAAGCTCCCGTGCCGCGCTTGAGTGTATATAATTTTCTGCGCACTACATCGGGCGCAGAGGCTGTGCCCTGGTTTAGCTGTGAACCTCGCTCTTCCCCGACACCTATAAGCGCAATGTGTGCGCCTTTGTAGTCGGGCATTTTATCGCCATATATAGTTATGTTCTTGAAAAAGCTTGAGGCTGAAGTGATGTCAGCATACAGCGATTCGCTTACCGGAGAGAAGAAGATAGTAAGATCCATAGCAGGTCTAAAAAACTTCGTGAAGATAAATATTCATTGGTAAGTGCAAAGCCTGTGAGGTGATCAATGATGCCGGTAAATGACACGGAGTATATCCTAATGCACTGTTTGTTATACGCTTAGACCGTGTTTGATGGTATAAATTAAGCGAATCAATATCGTTTACTGTCACTTCAACCCTCAAAAGCAGCCTTCTGTCTTTCAGAAAGGTGTTTCCTGCCGCATGAATTGCTTGAAATAGTTTTTTACAGTATATATTTGTTTGACTGTGAGAGCATTAATGCCTACCCTTAAACTCCCGCTTAAATACAGCCTGGATTTAAAAATCATAGGTGTAGCGATACTATACTATCTCTTTGCCCGTCTCGGATATTTTCTGGCTTTCGAAAATACCACAGCGTTGCCAGCATGGCCACCTTCCGGGATTACCTTTGCACTTGTTATACTCATGGGCCGATCGGTGTGGCCCGGTATAACTATAGGTGCACTCATTGCCAACATCATGGCCTATTGGAATAACCCGGGCCTCGGACCTCAAACTATTATTACAGTGAGCAGTGCTATTGCTATTGGCAATACCATTGAAGCGGTGGCAGGGAATTATATGGTTAAACTTTGGATAAAAGATTCGTATCCATTTCGGCATGCACGAAATACATTTCGCTTTTTGTTTGTAACACTCATCATGTGCCTGGCAGGAGCCAGCATTGGTGCCGGTAGTCTATATTTCAATAACGTTATTGTGGCCGGAAGCATCACGCGTATATTCTTTTCGTGGTGGGTTGGTAATGTGGTGGGTATACTGCTCTTTACACCTTTCATTCTCTCAGTAGCGCGCAAGATTAAAGTAACATTGTCGCCAGCGCGGGTTATAGAGGTCGGGATTTACTTTCTGGGTATCGTTACTATATATCTGCTGTTGCAGGTAGATTATCTTACCATCACCATGCAACGTGCGCTGCCTTTGCTTGCTCTCCCGTTTTTGTTGTGGCTCGCCTTTCGGTTTGAACTGATTGTTGCTATAGCGGGTGTGCTTATTGTATCGCTGATCTCGATATACTTTACCGTGCATGGTATAGGACCCTTTATACTTACCGGCACCGATAACTCCATGCTGTTGCTGCAGATCTTTATAGGGGTTATCAGTATATCTACTATTATTCTTTCGGCAACGGTAAAAGAACGTCTGGATGCACAGCACCAGTTGCTGGAGTTTAATGAGAATCTGGAGCAGATGGTGCAGGAGCGTACAAAGGCCCTGAATGATGAAATCGCCACGCGCAAAGTTGCTGAGGAAAAATTGCAACGCACCAATCACGAGTTAAGTAAACGCAATACCGAGCTGGATAATTTTGTATATAGTGTTTCGCACGATCTGCGTGCTCCGATAGCGTCTGTATTAGGGCTTATTAATCTCGCGCGCATTGACAAGGATGTAGCGATGAAAGATATGTACCTCGATATGATCAACAAGAGTGCCTTGCAGCAGGATCATTTCATTAAAGAGATACTCGATCAATCACGTAACTCACGCCTGGAAGTAAAACGTGAACCTATACAATTTGAACCGCTGATCGAAGAGACGTTCAATCAATTGAAGTTTGCTACGAGTACCGGTAAATCTGTTGAACGCGTTATCAATATTCAACAGGATGCGCCTTTCTTTTGCGATCGCTGGAGATTAAAAGTTATTCTGAATAACATTATATCCAACGCTATTCGTTATCGAAATGGGAGAGACCCGGTTATAAAAGTATATGTAACGATCAGTCAGAATCTGGCTAAACTGGAGATTGAGGACAACGGTAAAGGAATCGAGAAAGAGCATCTTCCGAATATCTATAAAATGTTTTACCGTGCCACTGATGATGGTGCCGGTTCAGGACTCGGACTATATATTGTGAAGGAAGCGGTTGATAAACTAAATGGTAATATCAACATAGAATCAGAAGTAGGCCGCGGCACTACGGTGCAGCTTGAAATACCGGAGATAATCTTATCCTGATAAAGAAGTTATCGAGACTGATCAGCAGTACTATATATCTACCCGACAGCCACTTCAATAAACGATTCCTCTGCAAAGTAGGTGGCAGCAATGCCGATCAATTCTTCGCTTTGAATACCGTCAATGGTGTTGATCAGTTTCTGATAGTAGTTCTGGGGTAAATTAAACAGAAATATATTCTTGATCTTGTCAGCGTGCGCAAATGGTGTGGTGATCTCTGCCTGCAGGCTTCCGATGAAATGGTTGCGGGCAATTTCAAGCTCTTCAGCATCGATCAGCTCAGTGCGCAGGCGCTTCAGCTCTTTGCGAATTTCCTCGAAAGTAAGGTCCAGGTTTTCGTTGTTAACATCAGCGCCTATAACCGTATAGTTGTCATGCTGTAACGTGTGCAGCGATGAATATATACCATACGACAATCCCTTGTCTTCGCGAATGTTCTTCATCAGGCGTGAACCGAAGTATCCGCCCAGTATATGATTGAGGAATAATACCGAAGCATAGTCAGCATGCGAACGCGATATAGCCTTGCGGCCCATGCGAATGGAAGATTGTACACTTCCTTTTTTGCTGATGCGCTCGTGCAATGTATTAACAGCATCGGCTGCGATCTGTTTTTCAGAGACAACTCTGTAAGGCAGCGAACTGAATGTTTCCAGTATACTTTGTTTGCTCGCATCATCAACTTTCCCGGAAACGATCAGTGTAAAGTCTTTGCCGAGCGAAGTATAGTGCTCCTTCAGTTGTTCGGTTGTTAATGCCGTAACATCTTCTGCTTCGAGTTCTTTTCCGTAAGGATGATTTTCGCCAAAGAGTTTTTTACGGAAAAGTTTGGATGCCTGAAAGCTCGTTTTCTCGTTATTCACTTTCAGGTTCTGAAGGTATATATTCTTTGATTGCGCCAATTCTTTTTCAGGGAAAGCGGAATCTTCCAGCAGCTCACGAACTAAAGCCAGTGTTGGTCGCAGGTTTTTACTGAGTGTATAAAGCGAAATCGATACAGCATCAAGTCCCGGACTGATTTCGAAATGCGCACCATACTGATCGAAGATCTGCGCGATCTCGAAACTGTTTTTCTTCGAAGTCCCTTTCGAAAGAAGCTGTGAAGAAAAATAAGATGCACCCCACACGCTCTCAAACCAGCGTCCTGCCTTTAGTATTATTTCAACCCGTATAACAGATTGCGTACCACCGGAAACAAAAAAAACTTTCGCGCCATTCGGCAACGTAAGTTCTTCTGGTTTGATCAATTCGAAATTGGTACTCCTGGTAAAGGAGGGAGCTATGCTGCGGTTGATCATGCGCGATTAATCAGTAACGGATTCAGTTTTTTCCGCTTGTGTTTCGCTGATGTTCAGCAACAGTGTAAAACGGATTGTTTCTGCCAGCGGGTGTTCACGTTTATTGGTAGGCACTAGGTAAGCTACATCAAAACCGAAACGGTCTTTACGGAAGCCTAACCCGATGGTCATATACTTGCGATTTCCTTTTGTCTTTGCTTCATTGAAATAACCGAGGCGTGCAGCAAACAAATCATTATACCAGTATTCAACACCTACAGATGTCATGATCTCTTTGATCTCTTCGCTGAATCCGTCCGGAGCATCCGAGAATGACCCGAATATACCGCTCAACAGAGATTTATCTTTATCATCTTTACCGGCAACAATATTTCCGTCCTGATCACGTACAGGAGGTGTCGGTACCAATAGTTTATTGAAGTCTACTGTGAAAGTAATTTTGTTGTACGGATCGAGTTCAGTGGTATAGGCTGTACCCAGGCGAAGGTTGGTAGGAATAAAGTCCTTGTTCTCGCTGTCAGTATAGGTAACTTTTGCTCCTATATTTGATATCGCTGCACCAATTGAAAGTGTAGAGTTTTTAGCACCTTGAATGGGTTTTGTATAGTAGACACCTAAATCTACAGCAACGCTGTTGGCAGGTTTAGCATCCAGTTGGGCAAAGGCACCTGTGAGGTTGGAATGTATATACCGAAGTGAACCTCCGATACTAAAGTTTTCGGTAAGCATCCGTGAATAGGTAACATCGAAGGCAAATTCACGCGGGTTGAATTCTCCAATAATCTGGCTTGGATCCGGACCGGTATTGAACGTGATATCACCTAAATCAAAATACTTGATCGATGCCGCGATAGCTTGCTCGCGATTGATTTTATAGTAGCCTGAAAAATATCCAACCCACATATCGTTTACAATCTTGCCGAGCCACGGGGTATAGGAAAGTGTTCCTCCGTATTTTTTATCAATGAAGGCAAGCTTGCCGGCATTCCAGTAAGCCGAGTTTGCATCCGGTGAGGTAGCTACACCGGCATCACCAAGGGCCGCATGACGTGCATCAGGGGATATAGCAAGAAACGGAACAGCCGTAGTTATGGCGTTGTCCTGTCCTAGTAGCTGGTCAGGGTTTGATACCTGTGCAAATCCAAACTGACATGAGAAGGCCATAAGTACAATGGCAGGTGTTACTCTGAAATTCATTAATGTATTTTTCAAGCGCTGTAAAGATAATTAATTAACAACAATAAGCTTGGTAAGCCGTTCATTTTTGGAGTTGTTGGTTAAGGAACGAACCGCCACGCGTGCTAAGTATAAACCGGGCACAAGTTTTTTGTAGAGGTCATCATTCCCTTCCATTTTCGCCAATTCCACAAGATATGGACTTTCTTCTATAGTATATGAATAGGTAGCCAATAACTGTCCTGTTAAAGTATAAACTGCCAGTTCTGCTTCCAGATCATCGCCTGCGCGGTTATGGGTAAAATATAGCGTGGTTTCGGTTTGAAACGGGTTTGGATAGTTCGCAAATTTTTCAATGACAAGGTTTTCACCATCGGTTACGGTAAATTCAATACGTGCTTCAGCCGGATTGTTATAGGTGTCCCATACTTTTAACGTAATAGTATGTTTACCCGCAGCCAGGTTACGAAGAGGAAAGTTTAACCATCCTTTTGTGAAATCATCTTCATCTGCTATATAATAATCGCTTACTACATATACTTCGTCATCATCCAGTATAGCAACCAGGGTACTGCCAATACCATATTCGGAAACATTTATACCACTGGCATCGTGAAGCCTTGCCAGCAGTGTTGCATCCGGACTAACTATACCGCCATTCATAAAGGTTGTGTCGTTCATGTAAAGCGCTATAGCAGGCGCAGTGTTATCGCTTGCCGGATTCTTTTCACTGCCGCCAACTTTAAAGTCAGATGTAGCCCCGGCTGCATCCTGCGTTTTAGCAGAGTCTGCTGCATATAAACTTAATTTACCGGAAGCAATTTCGTACGCCATGTTTTTGGTAACGACAAACTGAAATTCAAATACACCATTCTTTATCGATGCCTTACCTCTGTATAAAATGTTGTGCCACTCATTGTAGTGGAAAGCCGGATTGTTTTTCCCGATCGTTACAAATTCACTTTGCTTATCGAACAATGTTGCTTCCAGTGTGCCTTGGAAATCATCTACACGGCTGCCATTTTCACGGATAACTTCGCCTTTGATAATTGCAGTGGACAGTGCCTTTAAGGTATCAGAACCGGAAGCTGTTTTTATATCGGTAACGCGAACAGCAAGCGAAGGTATAGCAAGGGTAAGGGAAGGATCACCCAGCAATGAAAAGTTACGATTGCCAACACCGCTGATGCTGTTGTTCTTGGTTCTGCGAAAAACTTCCCCGACAGGAAGATACTGTCCTGATTCTTTTTCAAGCAGTGCTTCGTAAAATGCTTTGTTCAATTCGAAGTTGGTGAATGAATATACCGGTCTGGCGGTTGTCACAAGACCTATAGCCCCTCCGTTAGCATGCAATACACTTAGTTCTGCACTTGATATTTGTGCCGGATCATCCTGCCTGCCAAACTCGCAGGTAGCAGTTACCAGGAATGGGTAGCGTGTATTCTCCAACTCGTCAATATTGAAGTTGGTAAATACTTGTTCATCGGCCCATACACGTTCGTTGCCGTGGCCGGTATAATTTATGATCAGTGCTCCCCGATCAAAGTTATCAAGGATGTCGTTGGTTGCTTCGGGTATAGATTCACCGTTGGGTTTTACAGTTTTGGTATAGGTGCCGAGAAAAAATTTCTTGGTGTTCAATCCTGCTGTTGCTGCTTCGAGTGAGTTGGCCAGTGTATTAGCTTGCGACTGATGGGCCGTGGTATAGGAATCGGAGTTACTGCCATCATCAGCAACAAACACAATGTTCTTTCTCCACGAGCCATACGTTTTTTTATTTGTGTCATAATCGATGATCTTGTCGATAACATTTTTAGCATCTTCTATAGTCTTTACCGGTAAACGTCCTACACCAATTTCAAGTGTGTGACTTTCCGGAGTTATACCTTCTCCCCAGTTGCCATCAGCATTCTCCAGGAATCCAAAATAATCATCAGAAGAGTATGTCTCGAGAGGTGTAAGCGAATTGCGCGACTCGTATGTTGCTACAAAGTTTGTGTTGCTTGTTACGCGATCTTTATAGTCGTACGATGCTTTGCCTACCAATAGTAATGCTTTTAGTGTCGATGTGTTCTTTTTGTAAAGATGCCTTGCGAAATCACGTATAGCAGAAACATCCTGCCGGCCGGAAGAAAATTCATTATATACTTCATCGGTAGTTACAACGGCTGTTGTCCAGCCGCTATGTGCTTCGCGATGCGCGGCAAGTCTTAATGCTTCTTCTTTAAAATCAGGATGCGTAACGATAATCAGGTTGGGTGTTGCTAAGCCGTGCAGGTTCTGGTTGGATATAGTGCCGACCAGTTGGGGGGGCGGTATATCATTGTTGAACACAATGAATTCTTTTAACGATTCTGTATCAACCGAAAAAATCGCCTGTGATGACTGAAGCGTATGCTGTTGTATAGCGGGGGTATACGGATCGGTAATGTTCCAAATCGTAACGTTGCTTGCATCCGCTATGGTAAAGGTAGAGGTTGTATTGTTTAGGCTGGTGTGTGAACGAAATATAGTCTGGTTGCTATAGAGGGCGAGTTTACGTTCAACATTCAATAAGAAGAAATCGAGGTAGCCGGCTCCGCTTCCGCTTTTGGTATAGGTATATTTTATCTCCTGGTTGGTGGTGGCAGAGGCACTTACCGTGGAGGAATTAATGGAAATCGTATCGCGATCGTGGATACCTTTTATACTATACTGCGAATCGGAGATTGCTGCGATGGTTTGTTGAATGATCGGTATATTATTCCACGTCATCTGGAATGATGAACTCTTGGTGGATTGTCCCATTACATCCGACACAACGGTGATAAGCGAATTGTCAACGATACCCGCAAGAGAAGCAGTATAACTTTGCTGATCGAGTGTTAATCGTTCAAACCATTCTCGGCCTGATTCAAGTTCATTATAACTATCAACCTCGTGATAAAAGTAGTCATTGAACGTTTGGATAGTCGGATAGCTGCCGGCTACCGAAGCAGTTGATGCTACACGTTTTCCGTTATCATTGCTGACGGTAACAAAGTAAAAATTCTGCGTGCTATACAGATTGCTTTCGTATCGGAATATACTTCGCTGCACATCGTATTGTACCAGGTCCGGACCTTCAGCATACCAGAGAATATAATCTCCGGAATTAAATACACCATCTTCTTCTCCGTAAACATAAATGGCGTTCTCCGTGAGTCCGTCGGGCCTCGGTGTTGCATTGGCCTGCGGAAGCATACCGCCTTCGTTGCCGAATATTTTTATTTTGCGCGGGTCGATGCTGCCCGCATCGAAACCCATTTTCTTAAAGTCGTTGTAGGAAATTCTGTATACGCCATTTTTCTCTACGGCTACCTTATACCATTTTCCCGTGCTCAATACAGACGACTGCGCTTTTGCTTTTATACCAAAAACAAAAAGCAGCAGAGCAAACAGGATGGTAGTACAAAGTCTCAAGTGCTGAAAAAGTTATACCGAATTCTTTTTTGAAAAGGCCTTGACCCCTAACGAAAGTCCGATGTATAAAAGTATAATAAAGGGTATTGCCGTTACCTGAAATAAAGCCAATAATAATACGGCCAGCAGAAGGAAGGTAAACCTGATCTTGTTATCGGCCCAGGTGAAATTTTTGAATTTCAACGCGAAGATCTCGATGCGCGAAACCAGCAGCAACGAAAACACCAACGTGATGGCTACCAGCAGCCAGGGTTGGTAAAGCCAAGCACCCATGGCGGGCGGTAACAGCGGTAATGATGTGATGAAAAGCGTGTTCGCTGGTGTGTTCAATCCTTTAAATGAATCGGTTTGTGTCTCATCAATATTGAAGATCGCCAAACGCAGTGCTGAAAACGCAGCGATTGTAAAACCGATATACGGAAGCACTTCACTCGTGCTATGTTCGCCAATCAGTTTATACATAACCAGCGCAGGCAATACACCGAAGCTTACCACATCAGCAAGCGAATCGAGTTCTTTACCGATAGGCGAACTTACTTTGAGCAGGCGAGCAACAAAGCCATCGAAATAATCAAATAATCCTGCTGCCCATACAAAGTATGCTGCGGGCACTCCGCGGTTTTCAAGTAAGAACACTATGCCTAAACATCCGCAGATAAGGTTGCAACATGTAAGAAAGTTGGGGAGATGACGGATCATAAATTCAAATCACAGTTCAAAATATAAAAAGCCTGTGGCGGCAAATCAAATGTAGCGATTTTGTTATTGGGGAATTGTTACGAAATGCACTACACTATGGCAATGCACAAAAGGGATTGGTTTTCTTTTCGTAGCCAATGGTGGTTTCGGGCCCGTGTCCGGGATATACCGTTACCTCATCCGGAAGCGTGAAGAACTTTTGTTGAATGCTGTTGATCAGTGTGTCATAATTACCTCCCGGTAAATCGGTTCGGCCAATGCTGTTGTAAAAAAGTACATCACCACCAATAAGCGTTTTGGATGCTGCATGGTAAAAGGCAATGTGCCCCGGAGCATGGCCCGGTACAAACAAAATATCGAGTGATTGATTGCCGAATGTTACAGGCTCGCCTTCCTTCAGGTATATATCTGGCTCTGCTTCCTGGTATTGAAAGAAACCGTAATGCGGAGCGTATACTTTTACGGCCTTTAATGTCGCAGCATCCTGCTCGTGAATGTAGAGCTTTGTTTTATACGTTTCCTTTACAAAGGCATTGCCCAGTACGTGATCAACGTGACCATGCGTATTGAGAAGCTTTACCACCTTGAGTTCATTCGTTTCTATAAAATCCGCGAGGTCATACTGCTCTTCCCGCTCATAACATCCGGGATCAATGATTACACATTCCTTCGTCTCATCGAACAACACGTACGTATTTTCCTGCAAAGGATTAAAAACAAAACTCTGTAGCTGAAGCATGCGTCAAAAATAGTCGGGAAAATTTCAGAAGGCCAATTATTTTATTTTCATTTTTACCCTTCAGTAAATATTTACGTGCGCATAGTCGATTACATTATCGTTGGTCAGGGGCTGGCAGGTTCTGCAGTAGCCATTCAGTTGCTTACACGCGGAAAGAAAATAGTGGTGATTGATGAGGCGGAGAATAATAGTTCATCGCGCGTGGCTGCCGGTTTGTTCAACCCGGTTACTGGTAAAAAAATGGTGAAGACGTGGATGGCCGATACGATCTTTCCTTATCTCCATGACTTTTATACAAACGCTGAGAAAATCACAGGAGAAAAATTTTTCTTCCCGATGCCCTTGTATCGTCCGTTTCTTTCCATTGAAGAACAGAACGAATGGATGGGACGAAGTGCTGATCCGTTGTTCGTTCCCTATATCGAAAAAATTTTTACATCGAGTGCTTTTGGACAGGTAAAGGATTCGTTCGGAGGATTGTTACTCCGCCAATGTGGCTACCTGAATACAACACGTTACGTTGATGCCGTGCGGCAATGGGTTCAGAAAGAAGCAACGTTGTTAACCGAACCGCTGCGCGATGAAGAACTCGTTGTAAAAGATGACTGCGTGATTTACCGCGACATCGAAGCTTCAAAGATTATTTTTTGCAACGGCACAAGAAGCAACGCGTGGTTTAACTGGTTGCCGATACGACCGCTAAAAGGAGAAACAATTCTGGTGAGAACAGCCTTCGAAAAAAATATTATAGTCAATCGTGGCGTTTACATCGTTCCGGGTTTGCATCGCGGAGAGTGGCGTATAGGCGCTACGTATAATTTTCAGGACAAAGCTCCGGGCATTACACCGGAAGCGCGAACTGAGCTCGAAGAAAAACTGAACGAACTTATGAATATTCAATACCAGTGTGTCAGTCAGGAGTGGGGCTTTCGCCCGACAACGCCCGATCGAAGGCCGCTGTTGGGAAATCACCCGGAACATCCGGCTGTAATAATTTTTAATGGCTTCGGCACAAAAGGAGTAAGCCTGGCACCGTATTTTTCGGATGTTTTAACCCGCTGGATGGAAAATGGCACCCCCTTAAACAAACTGGTGGATATTGAACGTTATAAATCAGTATATTGGACTTCTCCTAAATAACTTATGATGTTGCGAAGAGTATTACTTGCTGTTCTGCTGCTAACTGTAATTATTACCGCCCCCGTAAAAGCCCAGCAGGCGCGGGAAGTATTCGGCAAGAACAGAATTCAATACCGCCAGTTCGATTGGGTATACCTGAGCGGAGAAAATTTTGATGTATACTATTACGATGCCCGTAAAGGAGTTGCCCAGGAAGCACTCGAATACCTCGAAGCCGAGTTCGATCGCATTACCGATATGATCGATTATCCGCCTTACTTCAAAACAAAAGTATTTGTATATAACTCCCTCTCGGATCTGCGCCAAAGCAACATGGGCCTGAACCGTAACACCAACAAGATTGGTGGCGAAACCGAATTTGTAAAGCCCTATATAGAAGTAGCACACCTCGGCACAGCACAGGAGTTTAAAGAAGAACTGCTTTTTAAAATCTCTGAACTGATGGTGAACGAGATGATGTTTGGCGGTAACCTGAAAGATATATTTCAAAGTTCTATACTGATGAGTCTGCCGGAATGGTTCGTGGCAGGTGCATCACAATATGTAGCGAAAGGTTGGACAGCCGAGATGGATGACTATATCCGTCAGCTGATGCGTACGCGCAAGGCAAAACGTGCTACAAAACTTTCAGGTAAAGATGCAGCACTGGTAGGACAGTCGATCTGGAATTTTATTACCGAGAAGTATGGCAAGAGCAGCATGGCCAACATTCTCAACTATACCCGCGTAACGCGCAATGAAGAGAAGAGCATTCAGATAACGCTTGGTATCAGCTTCAAGCAGATGCTAACCGAATGGCAGCGTTACTACTCCGAGATGGAAGCTATAGTAGCGAAGTCGTATGTAAGCGCAGGCGATTCACTGGTCTTCGAATCTCCGAACAACCGCACAACGGAATATACCACCGTGAAAGTTAGTCCGGATGGCAGACATATAGCATACGCAGAGAACGATCGTGGAAGGTATATTATCAAGATCCGTTCGCTCGAAAGCGGAAAAGACAAAACGATTATTTCCGGCGGCAGTAAAGTGATCAACCAACGGGTTGACTACCGGCAGCCGCTCATCGCATGGTCGGACGCAAACACGTTGGGTGTGATCGGTGTAAAGCATGGTGAATATGTATTCTGGTTATACGACCTGAGCACGAATAGCAAACAGCCGCGTGCACTCGAGCGCTTCAGCAACATTCGTAGCTTTAGTTTCTCCGGTAACGGCCGCCTCGTAATTCTCAGTGCCGACTTTGAAGGCAAGAGCGATCTCTTCCTGTTAAGTGCTCGCAGAGATCGTGTAAGGAGATTGACGAACGATCTGTACGATGACCTCGATCCTACATTTATACCGAACAGCAATCGCATCGTCTTTTCTTCCAACCGTACAACGGATACGCTGCGCGCCAATACGAAACCTGAATTTGAAAAACTTACCAACAACTATAATCTATTCGTATTTGATCTTGATAGCTCCAGTCTGTTGCTGAAGCGTGTCACGAACACCTTGAGTAAAGATACCGGTCCGATTGCCAGCGATGAGAGTACATTTTATTACCTGAGTGATCAGCGTGGTATAATAAACCTGTTCCGCTACAATAGCGCCAATGGTATATATACACAGGTAACGAACTATGCGAGCAGTGTTAAGAACTACGACCTCAACGTTAACACCGGAACTATGGCGATGGTGATGACGGAGAATCAAAGGCAACGTATCTATGTAAACCGTTCGTTCAACGTCAACCGGCAGGTGTTTACTCCGGCAACGCGCAGAAAAGAATTGCAGCAGGCGCGTGTAATTCGCGAGAAGCGCAAGCAGGAAGAAAATAAAAACATGAGCATTAAAGATCTGCTCAATGCCCGGTTGAAGGAAGCACAGAAAGCAAATGACACTACTGCCGCACCTGCAGACTCTGTAAATATACCGGTAGATACTGTACGTGCTCAAACACAAACAGATTCGATTCCTAAACCCGCTGCTGAGAAGAAACCGGATGTAGTGAATACCGATAATTATGTTTTTGAAGATGATGTTGTAAAACAGAATCAGCCAAGCGAATCATTCCTGACGCGCTATGCAAAGGCACGCGACAAAAGCAGAATTACCGGTCCATTCCCGTACGAATCAAAATTCAGTGCCGATAACCTGGTTACATCACTGGTGTGGGATCCGCTGCGTAGTTTGGGACTTCTCATTGAGACACAGATGAACGACATGTTGGAGAACTATCGCTTCATTGGTGGTTTGATGGTACCGGTTGATTTGCAGGGCGGTGATGTATATGGTGAATTTCAATATTTACCTTCACTCATCGACTTTGGTATACGCTTCGATCGTAAAGCTATACGCTGGCAAACAGTTGAGACAGCCGATAACCTGCAGAGCCGTGACTTCAAGTATACACTCAACCGCCTGGAGATAAGCGCTGCACTTCCTATATCCGATCGTATTCGATTTACTATAAAACCATTCGGTGCTATAGCTCGCTCACTTGATCTTGGCGAATCTGATTTCCCGTCAGCGCCTCCATCGGCTGAACCCATTACGAATTACTATGCCGGTGTTCGCTCCGAGCTGGTATACGATAACTCGGTTACTACCGGGTTAAACCTGATTGAAGGTAGTCGCGGTAAGATCAGCTTCCAGCATCACCAGGGACTGAATAACCAGGACCTCAGCTTTACACAAGTGTCTGCCGACTTGCGCCACTATCAGCAGATCTATAAAGAGATCGTGTTAGCGGTGCGCGGTTATGCCGGTACGTTCTTCGGTAATTCTCCTAAAGTATATATGCTGGGTGGTATGGATAACTGGATTGCCAACAAGACACGCTATACCGGAACGACAAGCAAAGGGCAACCGAATCCGCTCGGTGTAGCTTCTGCAAACCAGGATATACTCTTCATGGAATATGCTACCAACCTCCGCGGCTTCAACTATGGAACATTGTTCGGTAACAGTGTAATGATGTTCAACGCAGAGTTGCGTGTACCGTTGATCCGTGCGCTGGTAAACGGACCGATCTCTTCGAACTTCTTTAGAAATATGCAGTTCACTGCGTTCTATGATATTGGTACAAGCTGGTCTGGCTCACCGCCATTCTCATCTAATAACAGTGTAAGCTATAATGTAATTACACAAGGTCCGTTCCAGGCAGAGATCAAGAATTATCTCAACCCGTGGTTATATAGCTACGGTGTGGGCTTGCGTACCATGCTGTTAGGATACTATATCAAAGGCGATTTGGCTTGGCCGGTTGAAAACTATAAAGTTGGAAATCCGAAGCTGCACGTTACACTCGGATTTGATTTCTGATCGGTATATACAGATATTGATGGAGTCTGTTATCTTGCAGACGTTTAAGGGAACGGACAGAATCCGTTCCTTTATTTTGTAACTTCACTCTATGATAAAATCCATGACAGGTTTTGGTCAGTCAGCCTACGATGATGGCCGACTGCAAATTGGTGTTGAGATAAAAAGTCTTAACTCAAAATTTCTTGACCTGAACTTACGACTCCCTAAAATTTTTGCAGACCGCGAAATAGAAATCAGAAACCTGATCAGTGAAAAACTTGAGCGCGGCAAAGTCTCCATTGTCATCGATCACCAGCGTTATGGAGATGAGTCGATGAAACAATCGTATAATGAAGCATTGTTTGTTTCATACTACCAGGAGTTAAAGCGACTTGCTGATCGTGTCATTGCACCACACGATAATTTGTTTCAATTAGCATTGAACTCACCGGATGTAATTCAGAGCAACCTGAAGGAAGAGTCAAACGATGATGAGTGGAATAAAATAAAAACACATTTACTTGAAGCAATTCAAAAGTGCGACCAGTTCAGAAAAGCTGAAGGAAGCGTGCTTGAAAAAATGCTGAAGGAATGTATAGGTGTTATCGGTGAAGAGTTGAAGAAAGTAGAAGTACTCGATCCGAAACGCGTACAGCGTATTCGCGAGCGCCTGAAGGGAAATGTAGTGTCGTTCTTTGGTGAAGAAGGATTTGATACCAATCGCCTGGAGCAGGAAATTATTTTCTACATCGAGAAGCTCGACATCAACGAAGAGAAAGTAAGATTGAAATCGCACCTCGATTACTTTATACAGATATTGAACGAGAAGCAATCCAATGGGAAGAAACTTGGATTTATATCGCAGGAAATAGGACGTGAAATAAATACCATCGGTTCCAAAGCCAACGATGCAGATATTCAAAAGCACGTGGTAACGATGAAAGAAGAACTCGAGAAGATCAAAGAACAGCTGAACAACGTTCTTTAGCCCGCAGATTTCACAGATAAACGCAGATATATTTGAGAGCACATAAGCTATAGTGTACGAACTATAGCCTATGTGCTATATATAAACTTTGAATTTCTTATACGATCCTGTTTGTATTTTTTTTCTGCGTATATCTGTGAAATCTGCGGGAAACAAAACTACTCCTTAACCTCGAGCTCCCCCTCCGGATCAGTGATCACATAATCAGAAAGATCCTGCTTCGCAGTTAATCCCTGCCCATAGATAACATCACCCTGCTGGCGTATCGTAACAAATTGTTCCGTGAAGATTCGCTGATCATCCGGTTTCCAGAAAAGTTCTTCGGTGTTGAGCTGTTCATTCTTGGCAACGTTCTTCACTTCTACTTTACCGCGGCCGCGCCATTGATCCTGCTCTTTAAAGTAGTATGCATGATTCGCGCGTAATGTTGATTCCAGTTTTTCGAACTCATCGTAAAACTCCATGTATATACCTTTCGGAAATTCGCGATCGCCATTCTGAAATTCATATACCAGGTCAGCCTGCATTTTTACTTTGATGTTGTTGTTCTCGGTATAAAACATTTCCATGTTTTCAACTTCACGCAGCGGTCCGGTATATTCTACAGGTTCTTTGATTTCCTGTTTACCACAGGCCATTACCAGAACCGGAAGTATCAGCAGTAAATATCGTTTCATAAAAAATCTCATCATTCAAAAACGTATGATCGATAAGGTTGACCACGCTTATAAAGTTAAAAGGCCACAGCATTAACCATGGCCTTTTACTTTTATCTTTTTTTACCGCGATCAATCAAACTTGCGTTTAATAAACCACTGGTCGTTAAAGGTTATACCAAAGTATATCTTAAAGTAGTTCTCTTCGAGTATATTCTCATCCCTGTTACCCCGCTTACCTACTTTAGCTGCCAAATTTAAATTTGAGCGACCGGCCGGTAACGAGAACCCAAAATTAATGCCATAGTCTTTTACACTATTGCCATTCGCAAGAAAAGGATATTGTTCCATGCTTACCCCGAGGCGATACGTGAGGCGTTTCAGGTAACTGCCGAGTGCCAGAGGGTCAGGCGTAATTTCGCCTCCGAGTGCAGCGCGCCATGACTCCTGTAAACCAGTATTGTCATCTCTATTCACACTGCTGAAGTTTGACCAGTTCTGGTATGAAAGTTCAGTTGCTACCGCCCATTTCAATCCCCTGCTCAATGAAACTCCCAACGTGAGTGCTCCGGGTATTTTTATTTGTCCGTGAGCGTTGCTGAGTTCGCTTGATTCAATCGTATCACCGGCAACGGTAGTGCGGTAAAACTTGTCAGTAACTTTTGTCTTCAGGCTGGTCTTCATGTCATATACAGCACCAACACTGAAGCGATAATTTTTTCCCCAGAGTGAATCGCGACTGAATGAAAAACCTCCGCTGAAATTGAAATCAGAAACCGATGACTTATTTTCTACCGATACTATATATGGAATGACATCGGCTCCGGTAAGTTGATTGGAATAAACGTTTTCAATCGGGCCGAACAGATACGTTGCTTTTATTCCGATGCTGATCTCTTTTGTTAAACGTATACCGTTAGACCAGTATAATTGTGTAAGACCACCGGTGCCGCTTTCTCTTAACTCATACGGAGTGCCATCTGAAAGTGTAGTATCTCTTTTTACTTCGTAGTCAACATTAGTATAGGGCATCAAACCGATGGAGGTTGTCCACTTGGTAACTTTTACCGGGAACGCCATCGCGAGGTAATTCATATTACCACCTGAATTTTTTTCGCTGCCCTGACGGTTGCGAATCGTTCTGCGTTCACCCACTATACCAGCTTCAAAAACGGTAAGCGTGTTGAACACCAGCAAGGCTGGGTTTTGATTGTTGAGATACCAGAATTGTGGTTGACTTACACCAGTACCGGATCCTTGGTTGTGAACCAACGCATCGCCATAGCGTTCGCCTATACCAAACGTTGTGAATGGTGAACGTGCTGCCTGGCCCCGAACTTCTGCTGATGCAATGATGACAAGAGACAGTAAAAAAATCTTCTTAACGACTGACATTATGTAATAAAATGCTGTTTAACCCGCTGAGAACCAGTTCAGGGCTCGCAAATATGGACGCTTTAAGTTTGTTTTCAAAAAAACCTGTATCCCCCCCGCACAAAATCACCTTTAAACCGTCAAATTTTTCAGAATACCTGCGAATAATCCCTTCAATTTCTTCAATCAAACCAAAAATAGCTCCGCTCTGCATGCACGTTTCGGTACTGTTACCAATCAGCGCGGCATCGGCTACTGCATGCACTAACGGTAAACGCGCGGTGAACGTATGCATGGCATCGAAGCGCATCTTCAAACCCGGCGAAATACTGCCACCATGATAATTACCCTGCGCATCAACAAAGTCGTAGGTGATGCACGTGCCCGCATCAATCACCAGGCAATTTGTTGCCGGAAATATTTGCCTTGCGCCACATACTCCTGCAATCCTGTCAACGCCCAACGTCTGTGGCGTTGCGTACAGATTTTTTACCGGCAACGGCAATGTGTAATGAAGAATAAATTTCTTCTTCGCGGTTGTCCAGGACGCTACCGTTTGGGCATCCGTGTTCACCGAGCTTATGATGAAATGATCGGCCGGAAAGTTTTGTAGAAAATCTTTCAGTGCCTCTTCTTCGCGGAACACCCGCTTGTCCGTCAGTGTATGGTGATCAAAAATCCCTACCTTGGCAGACGAGTTTCCGTAATCGACAACTATATTCATACAGTGTATCTGTCAGCCATGATGGGTTAATGTTACAGCGGTCGGTAAGGAGCATGCAGTATACACACGAAGTTTACCTTTACACGTAACATGGCACGGACAACAGAACCCAAAAATATGGATTCAAAGAACAACTATAAAGTTATCGGACTGATGTCGGGCACTTCGCTGGACGGACTCGATATTGCGTACTGTAAATTCAATAAAACAGAAAAGGGCTGGCAGTATGTTATTGACAAAGCAACAACACTGAAATATCCGGCAGCATGGATCACTAAACTTTCTTCCGCCCAAAATCTGTCAGCAGAAGAGTTGGTTTCGCTGGATGTCGCATATGGGAAATTTTTAGGCAAGGCATGTGCTGATTTTATAGGCAAGCATAAGCTGAAGGTTGATTTCATTGCATCACACGGTCATACTATATTTCATCAGCCTGCACGTGGTTTTACATTTCAGCTGGGAAATGGACAGGCATTGCACGCTGCGTGTGGCCTCCCCGTGGTATATGATTTCAGAAGTCTGGATGTATTGTTGGGAGGAGAAGGTGCACCGCTCGTACCGGCTGGCGATAAAATTCTTTTCAGTGAGTATGATGTTTGTCTCAACCTCGGAGGCATCGCCAATCTCTCGATGGATATTAAAGGGAAGCGCATTGCGTATGATGTATGCTTTATGAATATGGGACTGAACTACCTTGCTGCCAAAGCCGGTAAAAGTTTTGATGCGCAAGGTGCGATGGCAAGTGATGGAGCAGTACACACTCCGTTGTGGAAGGCACTGGCGAAAATATATAGTGGTCTTCGCAAAAAAAGACCATCCCTTGGCCGAGAGATATTCGAAAAACAGATCAAGCCTTTGCTGGACGATGAGTCCATCTCATTAGCTGACAGACTTCGGACCTTCACAGAATCAGCAGCGGCTGAAATTGCTAGTGTTATTATGAGTAGTAAGGAAGCCGCAAAGGTGTTGTGTACGGGTGGAGGTGCTTTCAATTCGTTTTTTGTTTTACGCTTGCTGGAATTGTGTGGTGATCATGCAACGCTCATCATTCCTGAAGAAGAGGAGGTGAAGTTTAAAGAAGCACTGGTGTTTGCATTTTTAGGAGTGCTTCGTCTGCGAAACGAAGTAAATTGTTTAAGCAGCGTTACGCATGCATCGCGTAATAGTTCTTCCGGCCTGACCGTTGGCTTTTAATGCTTTTCATGATTATTCTTGCGACTCGAAATATATACCTGTAACTGAACCTATATTCTTAATGAAAGACCTGCTGAACAAGTTCGAGAACAAGCGACCGGAAATTGTATTTGAATGGAAAGACAGTGAGACAGAAGCAGAAGGTTGGGTAGTGATCAACTCGTTGCGTGGAGGTGCGGCCGGTGGCGGAACGCGCATGCGCAAAGGTCTTGATAAACGTGAAGTAGAATCGTTGGCCAAAACCATGGAAGTTAAATTTACCGTGTCAGGCCCACCGATTGGAGGAGCCAAGTCTGGTATAAATTTCGATCCCGCAGATCCGCGTAAGCAAGGTGTATTGCAGCGCTGGTACGCTGCTGTCATGCCACTGCTGAAGTATTATTATGGCACCGGTGGCGATTTGAATGTCGATGAAATTCACGAAGTAATTCCGGTAACCGAAGATGTAGGTATATGGCATCCGCAGGAAGGTGTATTTACCGGGCACTATAAACCTACCGAGGCACAAAAGGTAAATCGTATAGGGCAGCTGCGACAAGGTGTGGTGAAGGTGATAGAAGATGAACAATACTCACCATCGCTTAAAAAGAAATATACCGTTGCCGATATGTGTACAGGCTACGGTGTAGCGCAGGCCGTAAACCATTACTATGAACTTTGGGGCGGTGCTATACAAGGCAAGCGGGCGGTAGTGCAGGGCTGGGGAAATGTGGGCGCTGCCGCAGGATTTTATTTAGCACAACTGGGTGTAAAGATTGTGGGTATAATCAGTCATGAAGGTGGTGTTATAAATCAATCAGGTTTTACACCGGAAGAGATACAACAGTTGGTTGTGAATCGCCAGGGAAACAAACTTATATCGCCTGATATACTTCCGTTTGATATTGTTAATCAGAAAATATGGGACCTCGATTTCGAGATATTTATACCGGCTGCCGCATCTCGTCTGATTACGAAAGAACAGGTTGACAGAATGTCTTCATCGCTGGAAGTAATTTCATGTGGTGCTAATGTTCCGTTTGCCGATCCTGAGATTTTCTTTGGGCCCACCGGACTCTATGCCGATCAGAAATTTTCAGTGATCCCTGATTTTATAGCGAACTGCGGCATGGCACGTGTATTTGCATTCTTCATGGAAAGCGAAGTGAAGATGGAAGACGCTGCTATATTTAGTGATATAGCGCAAACCATTCGCGCAGCACTTGAAAAAACGCACAGCGTGAACAAACAAAAAACCGGTATAGCACAGGCTTCATTCGAAACAGCACTGCGGCAACTTGTTAAATGATCGAATAGGAGAAGGAAAAGAGAGTGGCTAATCTATAGCGGTGTTGTCTTCCTCGGGTAACAGCTTCAGATCAACCAGCTCTGGCAGGGTTTGATTCATCTTGATGATGCGAATCGCATATCCTCCCAGGTTGAATTCAGCACCTTCGCGCATATCCAGTGGGTTGTGTGATAGCAGTAAGCCCGCGAGCGTATCGTAATCTTCTGATTGCGGGAAAGGTTTATCCAGCATCTTGTTTATATCATGGATGGAAGATGTGGCAATAACATGATACGTGTCGCCTGCCTCCGTTACGATTTGCGCTTCATGATCGTGCTCATCCTGGATCTCACCAACAAGTTCTTCGAGTATATCTTCCAGGGTAACAATACCAATTGTTCCGCCATATTCGCTGATGACAATCGCCATCTGTACTTTCTTCTTCTGGAAATCGCGAAGCAAGTGGTCGATCGGTTTATTCTCCGTTACAAAATAAGGCTGCGATACAATTTCGGTCAGCGTCTTGTTAGTCTTATTGATGTAGTGATGAACTATATCTTTCGAGTGAACAACACCTTTGATCTCGTCCAGGTTGTTGTCGTATACCGGGTAACGTGAATATCCTTCTTTCATTACCAGTTGAATGGCATTGTCTAAAGAAGCTGACGCGCTTATACCTGATATTTTTATGCGTGGCACCATCACCTGTTTCACGATGCGGTCATCAAAATCAAATACATTTTGAATCAGTTCGCGTTCGTTACTTTCTATCGCTCCGCCTTCTTCACTTTCAGCAATGATCAGCTTTAATTCTTCTTCCGAATGAATCTCTTCATGTTCGCCTACCGGCTTGATGCCGAATAATCGCAGAATAAAATTAGCGAAGCCATTAAGCAATGATATAAACGGTTTGAATACAAAATGGAAGATCTGTAAAGGAACAGAAACCGTAAGTGTTGTAGGTGTCGGGTAGCGTATAGCCAGCGACTTGGGTGCGAGTTCACCAAATACGATGTGCAGAATAGTAAGCGTAACAAAGGCAACCGGTACGGCTATGTTGTGAGCCATAGCTTCTGTTATAGTAAGACCAAGGCCGCTGATGACGCTGAGTATAATTTTGGATACAACGTCTTCACCAACCCAACCTAAGCCAAGACTGGCCAGTGTTATACCGAGCTGTGTAGCTGCCAGAAATCCATCCAGATTATCGATGATAGTTTGTGCGGCTTTCTTACGGGCGTTACCTGCCTGAAGGGCAATTTGAGACGACCGGACTTTTACAATAGCAAATTCTGCTGCTACGAAAAAGCCATTCAGAAACACCAAAAACAGAGTTAGAAAAATATCGAAGACCATTTACCGCAATGCTGCTAAAAACTCAAAGTTAACGGATTGCATTATTCCTATCAGAACTATTTTAAAAATTCTGTTTTTTGAGCGCTAAAGCGGTTTTTTGAGGTGTACAACGGAGCCTGGAATGGCTTAACAGCGATTTTTTAAAATAAACCCCGCTCTTTTTCGCGTTGAGAAAAGAGCGGGGTTCAGGATGAGTTTATTTCAAACCGAACAATCCTTCATTCAAAAGGTTGAGGGCTTTTTCTTTGTATTGTTTGTCAACCAGCACCGTTACGTTGTTTGGACTCCCGCCACTGCAGATCATGCGCAAAGGTATATCTGCCAGGGAATCAAAGATCTTATTCAGCATTCCTTTCTGCTCGGTGATCTTGTTACCTACAATGCAAATAATGGTTTGATCTTTATCTACTTCTATCGAACCGAATTTCTTCAGTTCATTTTCAATGGAAGCGAGGTGCGTGTTGGTATCGATGGTCAGTGATACGGCAACTTCAGAAGTTGTTACCATATCGATAGACGTCTTGTGGTTTTCGAATACTTCAAATACTCTGCGTAAGAAACCATACGCCATCAGCATACGCGATGATTTGATATTGATAGCCGTGATGCCATCTTTCGCAGCAATAGCTTTAAACGAACCTTCTGTGCCTTTGCTGGTAATGATGGTGCCGAATGCTTTTTCATCCATCGTGTTTTTCAGTCGCACCGGTACATTATACTTCTGTGCAGGTACGATGGTGGAAGGGTGGAGGATCTTTGCTCCGAAGTACGCAAGCTCAGAAGCTTCATCGAACGTAAGTTCTGAGATCGGTACAGTCTTCTTAACAATGCGCGGATCGTTGTTGTGCATGCCATCTATATCCGTCCAGATCTGGATCTCTTCTGCACGTATAGCAGAACCTACAAGCGAAGCAGTATAATCACTGCCACCACGCTTCAGGTTGTCGATCTCGTTACGATGGTTGCGACATATATAGCCTTGTGTGATGATGATCTCTACATTGCTCAGCGAACTCAGCAGAGGCTTGAGGCGCTCGGAAATTTTTTCGAGTTCAGGCTCTTCGTTCTCATCGATAGACATGAAATATAGTGCAGGCAGCAAACGTGCACTGATCTTGCGCTCTTGCAGGTGCTGATAGAATAATTCGGTTGAGAGCAATTCTCCTTGCGCCAGTAATTCGCGATAGCTCTTGTTATCGAACTGGCCTGCTGCGAGCAGACGAATAAAAATAAAGAAGCGGCTTACAATTTCCTGTCCTATAGCCAGGAAGCCTTCGCTGCTATATAGTTCTTTAATGAAAGCGAGGTAGTGCTTTTCAAGATCGGTGATAACTTCTTCCGCCTTTGCCTTTTGTCCTGCCAGTAAATGATCACCGATCGAAACCAACGCGTTGGTTGTACCGGATAATGCAGACAGAACAACAATCTTCTTGCCGGGTGTGCTCGTTACGAGGTCGGCAATTTTTTTCATGCGTTCAGGCTTCCCTACCGAGGTGCCTCCGAATTTCATTATAAGCATAAGCGTGCGTTTTTATAAAGCGGGCAAATATATAAAGCGATTAAAAATAATTAGCGCACAACTGCAAACAATTGCTTCTTTTTCAATGAATTGCAAACTAATGTTAGTGGAATTGCGAAGGATGCAAAGAATGGATGCAGATATAGGTATATATATAAAGAAAAACCCTCCGGGGATTCCGGAGGGCTCTATTACTAGCTGCGAATGTGGAACAACTTATTTCTTGTCGTTCACTTCTTCGTATTCTACATCGGATACGTTGTTACCAGAAGCGTTACCACCACCAGCATTTGAAGGTCCACCTTGAGCACCTGCGTCAGGGCCCGGAGCACCACCACCTGTTGCCTGGTACATTTCAGAAGCTGCTGCCTGCCATGCTGCATTGAGCGTGTTCATAGCGGCTTCTATACCGGCAAGGTCTTGTGCCTGGTGAGCTTTCTTCAGGTTCTCAAGGGCGCTGTTGATAGCTCCCTTGTTGCTTTCAGAAAGTTTATCACCATATTCTTTCAGTTGCTTTTCAGTCTGGAAGATAAGTGAATCGGCCTGGTTAACTTTTTCAGCACGTTCTTTCACTTTCTTATCAGCATCAGCATTTGCCTGAGCTTCTTCTTTCATCTTCTGGATCTCAGCATCAGTAAGTCCGGATGAAGCTTCGATACGGATCTTCTGCTCTTTACCGGTTCCTTTATCTTTAGCGGATACGTGAAGTATACCGTTGGCATCAATATCGAATGTTACTTCGATCTGCGGTATACCGCGAGGTGCCGGAGGTATATCAGACAAGTGGAAGCGACCAATGGTTCTGTTGTCTTTCGCCATCGCGCGTTCACCTTGTAATACGTGTATCTCTACAGAAGGCTGATTGTCTGCAGCCGTAGAGAATACTTCTGACTTCTTCGAAGGAATTGTTGTGTTCGCTTCGATCAGTTTAGTCATCACACCACCTAAGGTTTCAATACCTAATGAAAGCGGAGTAACATCCAACAGGAGCACATCTTTTACTTCTCCCGTTAATACACCACCTTGTATCGCTGCACCTACTGCAACAACTTCGTCCGGGTTAACACCTTTAGAAGGTTTCTTGCCGAAGAATTTTTCTACTTCTTCAACGATGCGTGGTATACGGGTTGAACCTCCAACGAGAATTACTTCATCAATTTGAGATACAGAAACACCTGCATCTTCTACAGCCTTGCGGCAAGGTTCTAATGTTCTGCGCACGAGGTCATCAACCAGTTGCTCGAACTTAGCGCGCGATAATTTTTTTACAAGGTGTTTAGGCACACCATCAACAGAAGTTATATACGGTAAATTTACTTCTGTCTCCATCGAGCTTGACAACTCGATCTTTGCTTTTTCAGCAGCTTCTTTCAGACGTTGTAACGCCATTGGATCTTTGCGCAGATCCACACCTTCTTCTTTGTGGAACTCGTCTGCTAACCAGTTCATCACGCGCAAGTCAAAGTCATCACCACCCAGGTGTACATCACCGTTGGTAGATTTTACTTCGAATACGCCATCTCCTAATTCCAATACAGATATATCGAATGTACCACCACCCAAGTCGTACACTGCGATCTTCATATCATGATTCTTCTTATCAAGACCATATGCCAACGCAGCAGCAGTAGGTTCGTTGATAATACGTTTTACATCGAGGCCTGCAATCTGCCCGGCTTCTTTCGTTGCCTGACGTTCCGCATCGTTAAAGTAAGCTGGTACAGTAATAACAGCTTCTGATACCGTTGTTCCAAGGTAATCTTCTGCAGTGCTCTTCATTTTCTGAAGGATCATGGCAGAGATCTCTTGTGGAGTATATAAACGATCGCCAATGCGAACGCGCACCGTGTTGTTGTTACCCGATTCTACCTGGTATGATACCATTTTCTTTTCACCGGATACTTCATCAAACTTCTTACCCATGAAGCGTTTGATAGACTGCACGGTATTTTTTGGGTTGGTGATAGCCTGACGCTTGGCAGGATCTCCTACTTTGCGCTCACCCTTACCGTTGTCAAGAAAGCCAACGATGGAAGGCGTAGTTCTACGACCTTCGCTATTCGCAATTACCACAGGCTCGTTACCTTCCATTACAGCAACGCACGAGTTGGTGGTACCTAAGTCTATTCCAATAATTTTTCCCATAATATTTTTTCAGTGTTTAGTTTCAGCTTTTTCTTCCCTTGCAGCCGTTTCTTCAAGGGTTATGCCAATGACTTTTTAAGAAGAAAAATGTGACACATTGACATAAAATGCGTTGTGTTGCTGAAAATATAGGAGATGATAACGGCTACTGACGGTCGAGTAATGACTGAAGTATTGCTTCGGAGTCTGCATATCCTGCCGACTTTAGTCGTTTGAAATCGCTGATGGCTTTCCGCTTGTCGCCCATCGCGATATAGGTTTTGCCCCGGAAGTACAAGGCCTCCATGTTCGATGGATTTACCTCGAGCGCTTTGCTAAACGCTTCGATAGATGCCGGATAATTCTGTAAATGGAAATGAAGTTTGCCGTTGAGAAAGAAGGCGCGTGAGTATTGTACCTTATCGTAATAGTCGGGATGAAATCCTCTATGAAGAACATGCTCGAGTATTTGCTTCGCATCGTGCCACTTACGTTGAGCCAAAAGCAGTTCTGCCTGGCGCATGAGTGGAGATGTTTTTTCGGGTAAAGCCTTTTGGTATTCAGCAAGCGTTTCGAACGCGCTCACAGTATCTTTCAACGTGATATAGCTTTCCACTACATGTTCAAAAAGTTGCCAGTTGAACGTATCGAACTTGAGTGCTTTTCGAAAATCTTCGTTGGCACCTTTCTCATCAGCAATCAACGATCGGCACAGACCGCGTTGATTTAGAATTTCAAAATCGGCCGTATCAGACTTCAGGTATTTGGTGAAGTCGATGATAGCACCATAGTAATCTTTTTGTGCAGCTTTGATTAATCCTCGTAATCTATAGGTGAGCATGAGGTCGGGTTGCAGACGTGCCATTTCATTGAGATCCGCGTAAGCGCCTTTCCAGTTGTTTCGTTCATAACGATATAGTGCACGTTTCTTATGAGCATCGATTATCTCATTGTCGAGTTGAAGCGCTTTGTCATAGTATACAAATGCCGAGTCATGTTTACCATCATGCTCAAATGCCAATGCTTCCAGGAAATATACTGTGGCAGATGGTTGGATCTTTTCGGCTGCTTTGAAATTCTCCAACGCCAGTTTTTTCTTGTCAGCGAGAAAGAAGCAAAATCCTTTTTTGAAAAATTTCAATGCGTTTTCATCCAGTCCATAACTGAAGCGTACAGCATACGAGGTTGCATATTGAATGTCGATGTGTTTGTCCAATATAGTTTCACCTCTTCTGAAATGTTCTTCGTTAGCCTGATTAGCGAGTACAGCTTTACGCAAATCGTTAAAAGCCTGATCGAAGTTTTCGAGTTCAATGTTCAGGAACCCGCGTAACATTACGAAGAAAGAATTGTCGGGATTATATTGTACAAGCTTATTCCAGTCGTGAATCGTTTTATCGGATTGCTCCAAAACTATATATGCGAAGCCTCGCCAGAATAATGCCTCGCGGTATAATGAATCGCATTGAAGTGCCTTTTCAAAATATACTATAGCAGCGTTGTTTTTGTTTTTGCCCAGCTCCGGAAACTTGATGAGGCCCTGAACTAAATATGCGTTGGGAAATTTCGGATCGATCTCGTGACATCTCTCGAGGTACTTTAATGCCTTGCGCTCGTTGCCGCGTATGCGCTCGATACAGCCGAGGTTAAAAAGCGCACGTGTAAGTGCCGGATTTATACTCAGTGCTTTTTCATAGTACGACTCTGCTTCGCTATATGCATATTGTTGGTCGTGCACTTCGCCGAGCAATACAAGTACTTCACTGCTTTTGGGATTTATAGCGAGTGCTGCCAGGAAATCTTTTTCTGCATTTGGAAGATCTCCCAGCATTTTATGACAAACACCGCGGTAATAAAATGCCGGGAAGAAATTCGGAAGCTGACGTATAACATCATCGAAATTGTGTATGGCTACATCCGGATTTTCTTCATCAAGTTCAGCCAGTCCATTGTTCATGGACGCCTGAATTTTACCGGCCATGTTCCAGGTAAACTTCACTGCAGGATACGAGCTGTTATCAACGGATGGGAACAAACTTTCCTTGAAGTACCTGGAGAAATTGGTCTGTCCCATAGCCGTTACGCTGGTAAGCAAACCAAAGATGAGTATAGCAAACTTCGGTTTTCTCATAACCTGAATCCGGTATGCAGATTTATTGTGACCACTCCGTTGGTGTTCTGTCCCAACGATGATCTTTTAGTTTAGCATGAAGCGATTCTGTCAGTTGTTTGCCATCACTGGTACCGATGTTTGCTTCAACGTTCCGTACTTTACGCATACCCGGAATGATCGTGTGTACATCATCATTGCAGAGTATAAAACGAAGCGCCATCTCTGCCATCGTCATGCCTGCTGGTATCAGTGGGCGTAACGCTTCTGCATGATCAACACTTGAATTGAGATTTTCAGGAACGAAGTATGTAGAACGCCAGTCGTCTTTCGGGAAAACAGTTTCTTTCGTGAGCGTGCCGGTCAATGTGCCTTCGTCAAAGGGAACACGCGCGATAACTCCTATATCTAACTGACGGCATAGCGGGAAGAGGTTATCTTCCGGAGCCTGATCGAAAATATTATAAATTACTTGTACCGCATCAATCAGGTTGGTTCGTAGTGTATCCAGTACGTTGTCTGGCTCCCAGCGATTAACGCTTATACCAAAGTGCTTTACTTTTCCTTCGCGTTTCAGTTTTTCAATGGCAGTCTTCCACTCATCCTGGTTTGCCCAACTGTCTTCCCACACATGAAACTGTTGCAGATCTATACTTTCAACATTCAGGTTCTTTAAACTCTTCTCGGTATACTCGATGATGTGTGATGCGGGAAAGCAGTCGGCCAGTTTATATTCAGGTCTGGAAGGCCACTTGAAATTTTTAGGAGGAATCTTTGTGGCTACATATAGCTTCTTGTCAGGATTCTGTTTTACAACTTTGCCGAGTATCTCTTCGCTTTTGCCATTGCCATAGCCCCACGCAGTGTCGAAAAAGTTACAACCTAATTCAATGGAGCGTGCCAAGGCCTGATCTACTTCATGGTTATCGGCACCAGTCCAGCCGGCAAGGCCCCACATGCCGTAGCCAATTTCACTTACGTTCCAGTTTGTTCTTCCAAATCGTCTGTATTGCATTTTGGTGTTTGGGTTTAATAGAAATGAGGGTATCTGTAAAGATTTTTCGATTTTCTTTACAAAGCAAAGCCCTTGTGATAAGAAAAACGCATTTTCTTTACAAAGCAAAATCCTTATGATAAGGAAATGGCATTTTCTTTACTTTTGCGACCGCTTTCATCGTTAAGCGTTATCCGTTATCCGTGAATCGTTAATCGTGATTTGAAATTTGGAACAACGGTTACTATTAACGGATAAGAAATCGTGAATATATAGGCCAAAGGTGTAAATCCCTAAAAACACCTTTAAAAAAGCGGATTTTCAGCCCTGAAAGGTTCGGTCGGCTTAAGTGTCTTGAGGGGGTTTTAGGGAGTTTTCGTTACCCGGTTGTTACTTGGTTGTGACTATGTTGTGACCGGGATGTTAACTGACAATACTGGCAAAGAAGGGAAATGTTCAACCCTTTTAACAGTAAAAACCATGTCAGTAAAACTAAGAGAAAAAGAACTCAGCAACGGCCAAGTGTCCCTGTATCTGGATGTTTATCAAAATGGAAAACGTAGCTATGAGTTCCTCGACATCTATGTAAACCGGAAGAAGCCGACTCCGGAAGATTCAGAAAAATACAAAGCGGCTCAGGAAATCAGAGCGCAACGGGAGCATGATATGATTGTCAACAGTCATGCACTTATAGACAGGAAGAAGAGTCGGAAAGACTTTGTTGAGTTTGTGATCGAACACTTAGGTAAGAAGGCTTATAATAATCAACGAACCGCCACACTCTATCAACTCAAAAAATATGTGGGTAAAAAGTCTCTTCCTATTTCAGCCGTAAATCTTGAATGGCTTAAAGACTTTGAACGCTTCATGCTTGAATCAGTCTCGGTTAATTCGGTTCTCACCTATATGCAGAATATCAACGGTGCGCTGAACG
>CBIHOZ010000049.1:0-42045 GCA_966211525.1 uncultured Chitinophaga sp.
TTAGGACACCAGATTTTCATTCTGGTAACACGGGTTCGATTCCCGTACGGACTACAGAAAGTTAAAGAGGCTATAGATTCTATAGCCTCTTTTTTTATGTCATTCGTTGTATACTATATATTTTCTTATGTCGTAATGGTGCGATGAATTCTGGCTTTGATTGTTGGTAATGATCTGGTGTTTTAAAAGTATATCTTACTGTGTAAAGTATATCTTGGTGTATATAAGGTTAGCAGTGAACGCAGATATAGCTGATAGTAATCTATATCACAAGTTCAATGAATTCAATTATACTTAGCGGCTGACTGGAGCACGATTGCTTTTTTCATATTTCATAATTCACCAGAATAGCTCAGCAAGCATGCAAACCTTTGATCATCTTTATGATTTATTGAATAGTTGAGTGCATTTACAAGCATCTTTGTGCTGTTAAGTTTGTTTATACTTAAGAAGCGCAGTATATATATTGTTAGCCAGCTTATCTAGTTGCGATCCCCTATTCGCTAAATCAGACAAGTCAAGTAGGCTACACTGTTGTGTTAGATTAAAATATGCATCCTGGATACTGTCGTTTTCGCTATCAAGCTCCATAAGAGTTAGGATAGTTTCGCTAAGTCCTAGATGAAAATCACTTGCACTAAGCCCCAAATTGTTTAGTCCACTTATGAGCTTATTGTTTACTAAGTCATCTTTAATTAAAGAAATAACGAGATTTTTAATGTACTGTTTAGGCATATTGTTTTATACTGTTTTACAGTACAATTGTATTCTCTTTTGCCATATTTAACAATACTTTTTTAAAGTATATTTTTACATTTTTAATTCTCACACTTTTGGGTACTAAAAAGGTAAAAATGAATCGCATAAAGGACGTCTTGCAAGAGCAGGGACGTTCGCAGACGTGGCTTTCGGAAAAGATTGATAGGAGCTATGTAATTGTGACGAATTATTGTAATAACAACAATCAGCCAAGTATACCTGTGCTCAGAAAAATTGCCAAAGTACTGGACGTTGATGTACGTGAACTTTTGGAACCGACCAAACAGTAGAACGCGACTACATTATACATATATATTCACGTTTGAATATTTTGAAGTCTAAAGTATATCTTTTAATTTAGTAATGATTCCTTGCCCCACCTGATCCAATCTGATCGCTAGCCCACTTGGAATCCACTAAAATTTTTGCCGACCATGAATGAAAAAAGCCATCTAATAATTGGTATTGGCGGTGGTGCTTCTAATGCGCTTGCTGTAATACCAAATCAAACAAAGTACCAAGAAGTATATATATTAAATACAGATAAAGGTGTATTGCAAACATCTAAGCAGAAGACTATGCTGATAGGTGAGCAGGTGCTGGGCGGCTACGGAGCAGCTGCAAATATGGAGTTAGGCAGGGAAGCAGCGCTTGAGTCGAAGGATATGATTGCACGTCTCAGACGCGAAATCATGCCCAAAGTTGTGATAGTTGTTTCATGCTTAGGAGGCGGAACAGGTTCCGGTGCTACTGCTGTAGTACTAGACGAGTTTAAAGGAGAGGACATTTTTTGTGTTGCAATTGTTACAATGCCATTTCGATTTGAAGGGAAAAAGAAATGGTCACAAGCAATGCATGCATTAAATGACATAAAGAGGCAAGTCGATGCGTTGGTCGTGATTGTAAATGATAGAATGAGGAAGGTGTATGGAAATATGTCCATAAATGTGGCTTTTCAGAAAATCGACATGGAGATTTTTGATACACTTAACGGTATTGTATCTTTTTCAAAAGATATCAGTGTAGCACGGTTAAGAATGTTGTTTAAAGACTCTCAGTCTTTTTTTTGCCTGCATGTCAGTGACAATAGCAGATACAATGCAAATAGTACTTTGAGTTTCGAGTATAAATATACTCTATATAACGTGAATCCCGCCGATATAGAGCGCGCATATATAAGGGGTGATATATCTCCAGAGGATGTAAGTTACATCGCCCAATATTTACCACCAGGTGTTTTAGGATATGTTGCGCATCCACCTACTACCGAAACGGAAGCCATGCCGACACTTACGTTAGTTGTGACGAGTTCAAGAATTAATAGGGATGAGTTACAAAGTGATGATGTATTGCAAGTAGCTGGCACTACAGACTCTATAGCTGCTCCACTTTCGCTTTACTTTCTTCAGGATGAATTTGATCAAGAAGAAATTGCAGAGATAATTTCAGTCATGTCTGATATATACAGAGAGATTGGCGGTGATAAACTGATAATTAAAGGCCAGGCAATTTTTAGTCATAGTAGGAGCCTTCAACCAATAGATCTATAGCAATGCAAGGAGGCGAGGAAATCAACATCTTAAAGATAGATGTGTCAGGTGACAATCAAGCACTTTGGGAACAACTGCGATCTAAGTTGATTGCCGCGGTTGGAAACTTTTTGGATTCGACTATAGACGTGGAAACGGGATCTACTATTAGACAGGAAGCCCAAAAATTTACTTCGTTAGCACTCGACTACGGCAAAAGTAAACTCCAGAAGGCAGGAATTGAAAATGACAAAATCATTGCAGAGATAGAAGAGAAGTATGCAGTCATTGAAAAGACAAAGGCTGAGGGCAGGAAACTTGTTGCTGAGGCGAAGCAAATTGAATTTGACACCTCCTTAAGAAAGCTCAAGGCATCATTAAAACTGGCAAAGGCTCTTGTGATAGGAAAACAGGATGAAGAATCAATTGTATTTACAAGACAAATTGAGGGATTCCTAGAAGCTATTAATGAAGTAACAAATGAGCGACCTTTGTAACTCTAGTAAATAAATTGTTGTCATCAATGACCGCGGCAGAAACTAACCTCACTTTTAGAGTGATTGAATACGGGTTTTGTAAATCAGTATTTTCATTTAATGAATTGCAGTCTGCACTCGGCCTGGACATGCATGAGATTAGTTTCACAAGAAGTGTTCTTTGGGCTTTGGATTCAAAAAGTATGACACCAAATTCCGTTTTTTGTACTGTAAAGCCAAGGTATAGACAAACCGGCCCGAGTGACCCTGTCGCTGATTTTGATGATCCGTGTATGCTTCTTCCAAGTGCAATATTTTCCTATATTGATCATTTGGAAATAGTCGAAGCCAGAAGAGCAGCCAAAGAGTCGAAAAAATTGGCTTGGATTGCTATTTGGATTAGCGTCTTCGTAGGTGCTTCAAGTCTTATCGTTGGTTTATTGCAACTGTATTCCACATCCTCATAAATTGTATTTTGTTGTAACCTGATTCGTTGATAAGTTATTGTATTCATCTGCAAATTGACCCAAGTAGATATAAACTAGATTTTGAAATCATTATCGACCCAAAAAAGAATTTTGACAGACTTTATCACAGTGATCTAATCCAATACTAAGGCCATACGAACGCGTTAATTTATCTGCTGTTGCAATTGACGGAATAGATATCGCAGACAGTCAGTGATGATAAGAGTAATCGATCCTCGCGAAAAAAAATGGGTGCAATTATTATTTGACTTTTGGTATATATAGTAGCCACTTTGTGAGTTAACGTTGACGTTTATGCTTGGTGTGATAAAATGAAACAGCACATTCAGAAATAAGTGCGCTCAACATCACGCCCCTCTCTCCTTCACCAATATATTTACGCAATCCCCCACCTAATCTGTCGCGTTCAGACCCGCCTTGTGAAGGATCGTCTGGTGATATTTGTGACGGGGACAAATAACCCATCACTATAAACTATACTTTGATATGCGTAAATTAAAACTACAAGTACAAATGAGCCTTGATGGCTTTGTAGCCGGACCCAACGGAGAGCTGGACTGGATATGGATTTTAGAGCGTGACGATTCTTCTTTTCAGAAGGTAATTGATTTAGCGGACAGCTGCGATACTATTTTACTTGGACGTAAGATGACGCCAGGCTTTATTAATCATTGGGAAAATGTAGTAGACAATCAACCGGATAGTGTTGAGCAACCGCTGGCGCAGCGCATGGTAAATATGCGCAAGATTGTATTCAGCCGCACAGAGAAAAACATTAAAGGCAGAAATTTAGCAGTGGAAAGCGGAGACCTGGCTGCTGCCGTGCAGGCACTGAAGAAGCAAGCGGGCAAAGACATTATGGTATATGGAGGCGCGACTTTTGCCAGTTCACTGATCAGTCAAGGCTTGGTAGATGAATACTATATTTTCAGAACTCCGGTAGCCATCGGTAACGGGTTGTCAATTTTCAAGGAACAAAAACGTCTGCACCTGGTTAACACCGTTACCTATAACAATGGAAAGGTACTCGAAATATACCGACCACTATAGATGAGTATCAGAAGCAAGGAGCAAGATTAATGTTGTTTACATCTTGCTTCTTACTTCTTACATCTTGCTTCTTGCTTCTTACTTCTTACTTCTTAATTCCTGCCTTCATCCCCGCTATCTTTTAAAAAACTTAACAAGCAGATCTCTCACCTTCGCCCCGTCAGCTTCTTTGCCGTTGAGGATTTTTTGAAAAACATCTTTATCCTGCACTGTTATATCGGTGATAAAACTGATATCATCGGATGCAATTTTGAGACTGCCCATTTGCCAGCTTGGAAATATTCTTTCTGTAATCGGGTTATAGGAGATCATAACGACCTTTTCGTGGCGTGTATCTTTTTTGATCTTATCGTAAAGGCCTGTCAGCGCGGTGGACCTGCCTTCCACGTATTGAATAAAACGCGTGTCGGAATACAGCAGAACCCCGGTGATGTCGAGCGGACCATTGTTGGCTCTACAGGCAGCCAGGATTTTTTCGATCTCGTCATCAGTACAATTTCTTTTTCGGGCGCTTACATAGACCAGGTGTGTCAGCATGTTAATATGAGTTTAATGATTTGCTTACTAAAACACCGGTTGAAGCGGAATGTTTTGGCTGGTGATCAGTAACAGATATATAGCGTTTGAAAAAAGCATATAACAATTCGAGTGATATTTTGTTAAACTACCATGCTTTCGTTCGGGCATCGCATTTCCATCTTCATTAACATCTTTACTATATAGCTATGAGAATATACTTTATGCTTTTGTTCATCTTTATGCTTACCTCGGTATATGGACAAAACACACCTGATACATTGCGGAACGTTGAAGAATTTAAGAAAGAACTTCTTTCACTGCGGGCCGATGTGGCCACTATACAAGTAAATCTGTCGCGATCTGAAGCCCGGTTTAAACGCGGCATTGTGGTGGCGACCCTCGGGTATACGGTAACCATTGCCGGTGGACTTATGCTGGGGCGAAAGCATGATGAGCTTGGTAAAGGACTGTTAATTGCCGGTGGTGTAACCGGTGTTACCGGCACGATACTGATGGTAGATGCTTTTAAATTTCTCGGTCGTGCATCGGGGAAGCGATCGCCCTGAATGATTAGCGGTCGAGCCAGGTTTTAAACTCGTGTATGCGTTCGCGGCTTACCACCAACTCATGCTCGCAGGGCTGGTTAAGTTTTACTTCTATTTTAGAACTGATCAAGCCTTTTATTTCAAGCACGGCATCGAAGTTAACGATATACTTTCTGCTGATGCGGAAGAAATGTTCGGGATTGAGTATATCTTCCAGCTCTTCGAGTGTATGATCGATAAGTGCTTTTTTTCCATCGCCTTTTCCGATGAGGTAAGCATTTTTACCATCGGCGAAGAAGTATGCTACGGTTTGGGTTGGCCTGTACTGAAGCTTGTTGCCGGATTTGATGAGCAGCCGTTGTTTGAACCTGCTGTTTGCGTTGCCTATAAATTCTTTCAGCGCTTTAATGTCTGTGTCTGTTAACCGTGTGCTGGCCTTGTGGTATATCTTGCGTAATTTTTCAATGGCTGAGTGAAGCTCGCTTCGCTGTATAGGTTTGAGCAGGTAATCTATACTATATTGCTTAAATGCCTGCAGTGCATACTGGTCGAAGGCGGTTGTAAATATGATGGGTGATTCGATCTGCACCTTATCAAAAATTTCAAAGCTCTTGCCATCGGCCAACTGTATATCCATGAATACTATATCGGGCTGCCTGCCCGAACGAAAGTAGGCAACCACATCCTGTACGGAATCAATTCGCTGCACCACTTTTATAGTGGGGTCGCACTCTCTTATAAGGGATGTTAGCCGCTCTGCGGCCTCTACTTCATCTTCAATAATGCATGCTTCCATAAACTATGTGTGGTCAACTTGTACAAGGGGCACTTTTACAATAAACTCATTTTCAGTTTTTACAATCTCGACCGGTTTACTACTTAAAAATTCATATCGCTTTTTGATATTCTTCAGGCCTATATAGGCAGACGGATCTTTAACATGTTTTTCCTGCAGGGTGTTGGAAACTGTAATCGATCCGTTGCAGGAAATGATGCTGATCTTGAGTGGCAATTTACCCGAGACTACATTGTGCTTGATGGCATTCTCAATAAGCATCTGCAGGGTGGCGGGTGCTATATGAAATTTTTCGGCATCGGTGGTGATGTGCTTCGAGATGAATATATTTTCACCAAAACGTATTTTGAGCAGATACAAATACGAGTCGATAAACTCGAGTTCTTCCTGCAGGGAAACAATTTTGCGCTCCTGGCTATATAGCAGGTAACGGTATACATTGGAGAGCTGCGCTATAAATCTGGCCGATGTATCGGCATCTTTATACACGAGGTTAGAAAGCGCATTGAGACAATTAAACAGAAAATGCGGATTGATCTGGCTGCGTAATGCTTCAAACCTTGCTTCAATACTATCTTTTTCAAACTGCTCGGCTCTTACTTCGGCATTCTTGGATTTTTGCAGAAAGAAATATATAGCATTAACGCAGTTAAGGAAAAGGTTTACACGGAAGGCAAACGCTGCAACCAGTTTGAAGTGTTCAATGCTCCAGGTAAAACCACGCGCCAACGCAAGGTATATAATGGCCAGCCCTGACAACGCTGCTATTATTGCATTGAGTTGACTAAGTAAAAACAGAATGACGAGGGGATGTACTTTTCTGGCTGTGGCTTCGTGAAGTTTATACTGGTTGTTTTCTACAAGCCGGTTCAGTTCCCAAATGACGAGGATCACTACCAGCAGTAACAAAAACAGAAGGCCTGTTGGAACCGGAAATTCAAACAGCTTGTCGCCAATTACCAGGAGTATATTGACGAGCGAATAGGCGGCCAGCAGAATGATAAAAGCGTACCTGTATTTACTGCGAAACATGGCTTGGCGCGATTTATAGTATATCTGCTATTGAGAAAAACAGGCCCATACCTGTTTAACATAGTATGGGCCTGATTGTTCAAACCATTTTTTAATCGGGGAGCAGCACGCGATCGATGGTATGGATTACACCATTGGTGGCCAAAACATTTAACAATGCTGCATTGGTACTGAGATTGGCAACATTGCCGCTACCATCGGTAATTGTTTTGTTGGTAGCGCTGATGGTAACATTGCCGTTAAGCGTAGCAACGTTGCCATTGGCAAGGTCTGTTGAGAACACCCGTGCGGCAACTACGTGATGCTGCAATACAGCGGTGAGTGTTGCAAGTGGTATATCATTGACGCCCGCTACATCCAATGCATCATATAATTGTTGAAAGGCTGCATCGGTTGGTGCAAACACGGTGAGATTAGCATCGCCATTGCTTACGGCTGCAAGTAAATCAGTGTCGGTGCCGCTGGTTCTGGCCAATGCTGCAACCAGTTGTGTGAACTGTGGACTGCTGGCGGTTGAAAGGTCGGTAGCAATACCGGCAATTGTTTTGGATGGAGGAATAAGCGTACGATCGATCACGTGCACGACACCGTTGGAGCCTGCTATATCCGTTGCTGTAACTTTGGTTGTACCATTGATGAACACGCCATTTGCTCCGTTGTTGCTAAGGTAAAATTTACCGCCCAGTGTAGTGATGGCTGCACTTCCGGCGGGAAGTTCTGCAGCGCGAACTTCATCATCAATCACATGGTATTTCAGTACAGCATTCAAGGTTGCTTTATCGGGAAGTGTAGTAATGCCTGCCGCTGTAAAGGCTGCATTGGTTGGTGCAAACAATGTAAGTTTCTTGTTTGATGGTCCGTTGCCGAGCAGTGTGGTAAGTATAGATGCATCGGCAGCCTGCACAGCAGCAATAAGTGTTGTAAAGTTTTTGTTGAAATAAGCTGGTGCCACAATGGTGCCAACGATCGGTTTAACAGAAGGCGGTACCAGAACAGCATCAACTATATGGATCACACCATTGGATGCTTCGACATCGGCCGTGGTAACATTTAGAGTGCCGTTAAGTTTAACACCACCCGTTATGGTTACGGAAATGTCTTCGCCATTGGCGGCCTCAACCGTTCCATTCGTGAGCTGTGTGGATTTAATCGCTGCGGAGGTGACAACGTGATATTGAAGTATATTCTTGAGCACGTTCTCCGGAACATCGTTTACACTGGTTTGACCGATGGCTGTTAATAAACTGGCAAATGCTGCATTGGTTGGTGCGAACACGGTATACTTTCCGTTGCCATTGAGCGTGCTTACCAGGTCTGGATACTTGGACAATGCTGCGACTAACGAGGACAGGTTACTGTTACTTTGCGCTATCTCTACAATTGTTTTGTCGGGCTGCGAAGACGAATCATCGTCATCATCACAACTTGAAATGAATACCAGCGACAAGGCAACTGCCATTGTTATTGCTAACCTGCTAAAGGTTGAGCGCAATACATGTTTTTGAATGTTAAGTTCCATACGTGTTAATGTGGGTTTGTTTTTTATTCGATTGCTGTATAAACCGGTTGGAAGCTGTTTTGATTAGCGTTACAGTGCAAACAAGCGGAATGGCGGGTGCGAACTGCGATTTTTCAGGAGTGAACAGCATGGCCCATAGCCCACACGTTGGACGGCTGATATACCAAACGAAAACCAAAATATGGTTAACTTGTAGACAAACGCAGCGGTTGGCTGTGTCGGCTATATAGTATACCTATTCTGAATCTTAAAAGATGAGACACCATGAGTAAAGTAAAGGTAAATGCATTTTCAATTTCACTGGACGGCTATGGAGCCGGACGTAATCAACGTGTGGAGGAACCCTTAGGTAATCGGGGCGAAGAACTTCACGAGTGGATATTTCCTACGAAAATGTTTCAGACGTTGTATGGTAAAGGCGATGGAACAGAAGGAACGGATAACGACTTTGCTGAAAAGTCATTCGAAAACATTGGTGCGTGGATAATGGGGCGCAATATGTTTGGACCTGTTCGCGGCCCGTGGCCCAATGATGATTGGAAAGGCTGGTGGGGAGAAAATCCACCTTATCATGTTCCTGTTTTTGTTTTAACAAATCATGCGCGGAAATCTATTACGATGGAAGGAGGAACTACATTTCACTTCGTTACCGATGGTATTGAAGCTGCTTTGGAACAAGCGAAGAAAGCTGCCAACGGTAAGGATATACGCATTGGTGGAGGAACATCGACCATTCGTCAGTACCTGCAAGCCGGCTATATTGATGAAATGCACCTTGCGATAGCTCCTGTATTTCTGGGATCAGGCGAACATCTTTTTGAAGGGATCGATTTGCCGAAGTTAGGATTTACGGACACGCAAACTATATACGGACAGCGGGCAGCGCATGTGATACTAAAGAAAGGTAATCAGGTTTAAAGAAAAATCATCGTTCCTTAAAACTTGTAGACCACCGTTGGTTATTCACCGACAACACGTTTTCCTGCCTGGTAAATCAAAACCTATATTTGTCTCCCTTCCTTTTATACTAACAAAGTAAGGTATCAACGTAAAGCCGGTAATAGCCAGACGGGATGTTGCCGGCTTTTATTTTACTATATATATTACCTGGAATGATTGATAATCTAAACGGACTGGTATTGCAGCAGATTCCGGAGATTATCTTTGTTAAGAGGTTTGGAAAGAAAATCAGTTACCGGTTTATAGGTTTTCGATTTCGCTATATCGTTAATGTCCACCGAGGAGGTGAGCATCACGATTTTTATTTTCTGAAGCACGGAATCAGGAAGTGTAATGAATTCATCAAGGAATTCCCAGCCATCCATGTGAGGCATGTTGATGTCCAGGAAAATCAGGTCGGGGAGTTGTGTTGCATCGTTCACCATTAATTGCCGGAGTTCGTCCAGCGCCACCGTTGCATTTGTGTAGGCCGTAACGCGAATGGACGGGAACGTAAGGTAGATGATCTTCTTGTTTACCATGTTGGTTACCGCGTCATCATCAATTAATAGTATACGATCAGGCAATGATGACTCTTTCATATCAATGTCGGTAAATATATACTAAAGGTACTTCCTTCGTGGAGTTTGCTGTCAACCTCAATTTTACCGTGAAGCGATTCCACCTGGTTCTTCGTAAGACAAAGTCCAATTCCCTTTCCGGGGATTGTTTCAGGACCAAAACGCTTGTATAGTCCGAATAGCTTTGTTCCATTCTTAACCAGGTCTATACCTATACCATTGTCCTGAACTTCGAGGCATATACCTTGTTTGTACAGGTTTGTCCGGATTGAAATTCGGGCCGGTATACCGGTCGTCCGGAATTTGATGGCGTTGGATACCAGGTTATACAGCATGCTGTGAATATAGCTTTTAACGGAGATAATTCCCGGAGCTTTGCTGAAATCGGCTGCTATCTCCGCTTTGCTTTGCTCAATTTCGTTCTGCAGTTCCTGGCGAACATTTTCCCACGCATCATTAAAAGATATATACTCGTATTTTTCAGTGATGTTGCGTGCCGATACAATGGTACTGATGTCCTTAACGGCTTCGTCCAGCTGTGCTGTGGCTTCCGTAATTTTATCTACGATAACTTTATTTTCGTTGGCATCATCACCAAATATACTGGCCAGTCCCAATATACGGGCGATCGGATTTCGCAGGTTGTGTGAGACTACATAGGAGAATTGCTGGAGATCATTGTTTCGTGCCTGCAGCCGTTCGATGGTTGCCTGCAGCCTGAGGTTCAGATCCTGGATGTCTTTCTCGGCCGCTACGCGTTTGCTGATGTCTATCCCCATACCGATGAGGTAGGTGTTGCCATCGAAGTGCGCTACGTTGCCGTTGAAGTAGTATATAATTTTTTCTTTGTTTCGCGTATAGAAGTATGCTTCTACGTCGGCCTGACCTTTTTCAAATACGGTTTCGATTTTGTTGCGCAGTAATTCCTTGTCATCTCCTTCGAAGAAATCAAGCGGATGCATTTCTTTTACTTCTTCCGAAGTATATCCTGATACATGTTCGAAATTCCGGTTCCAGCGGAAAAATTTTCGGTCCTTGTCATATATATAGATGATTCCCGGGAGACTGTTTATAATGGACTCCGAGAGCTCTTTCTCCATGGTTAGCTGACTTGTTCTCCGCTCTACCAATCTTTCGAGTTTTGCCGGCTGTACAGCTGTATACCATGAGAACGTACCTACTATCGCTGCGAATAAAAGTCCCAGCGCACACAACACGATAGCGTGATGGTATATTTCATTTTGATTAAGTGATGTTACATAAAGCTTCCATTCGGTGTTAGGCACTTCGATTGTTACAAAGTCGCCTTCGTTGGGTATAGCAGGGGCGGGGAGGAAAAACTCTTCGTGTCCATCCGTATGTACGCGCGAAAGCTGGTATCTGAAATCGTGATTGCTGTCTACATCTATACCGGTAGCTTTCATGAAGCTCGAAAGTTTAATGAGAACCGCTGCAAAGCCCCAGAATTTTCCGTTGATGAAAATCGGCTGCCGTCCGATCACCGCTATACCGCCTTGTTTGAGATTTACCGGTCCTGCAAAAAAGAAATCTTTTCGTTCCTGGGCAATGACCGCACCCCGGTGGCGAACAGTATCGCTTAGTATATTATACCCAATAGCCGCTTCGTTTCCGTTAACGGGGTATACATGTGTGATAACACCACCCTGCAATAATTCAATAGCATCTACAAGTGGATTTACCTGCAGTAATTTTTCAGCAATGCGATCGAAGTCTTCCGGAATACCATACTCTTCTACAATGAATGCGAGCGTGCGCGTGCTGGAGAGGGTGCTTGTTAGTGTAACGTGGACACGCTCTTTCTTTGCGTTGGCCTGGTTGGACAGCCGTTGAATTTCTGTATAGCGGGCTGATTGATACCAAAAGTAAACGAGCAGTTGTGTCAGGACAGTTAAGACCAGAAACATGCCAAGCCCTATCAATACGGGTTTCCTGAAGTTACGTAGTGGCATGTCGAATCCTCATTCGGTAATTAAAATAGTACTCTCTCCGCCAAAGCCCGAAGCGATTCGTAAATAATGTACGCATACATCATACGATGCAACGCGCATAAAAGGCAAGCAGGATACTCAAGTGTCAGTAAACAAGGTAAAGAAAATAATATGTAAAAACAATCCGTGAAATCCCGTATTTATGAGAACACCTCCAGCCTATGAAGATATACTCCGAAGTGCGAAAACATGCTTTGTATTTAATGGACAAACACGCTTTGCTTAAAATATTTACTACTAATTTGTAGATAATATCAGAAGCTGTTGTATATTTATTCTACAATTTAGTAGTAAATGATTGAAACACGACTAGGCGATTTTGAGGAAGTGATCCTGCTGGTAGCCGGTATACTGGAGGATGAGGCGTATGCCTTAAAGATTACAGAAGAGTTTAAACGCCAGACCGGGCGCGAAGTATCGATCGGGGCGGTGCATTCCACGCTCGACCGACTGGAACAAAAAGGTTTCGTGAAATCAGCGCTGGGTGAGGCGACCGCTATGCGGGGTGGCAAACGCAAGCGCATATTTACCATTACAGCATTGGGCAAGCGTGTGTTGAAAGATGCGATGGATTTCAGAATGTCGCTCTGGAAACAATACCCGCTGCTGGCCGGTAAACTTAACTTTAGCTATTAACCGCGGTGCATAAACAACAGGATATACCGCCCAGACTTGCTACATGGTTGCTTCACCGCTTTCTGCGAGAAGATCTTGCAGAAGATGTAGGTGGCGACCTCGAAGAACGCTTTTATACGCTGAAGGAAAACACTTCGCGCCTGCGTGCTCAGACAGATTATTGGTACCAGGTGCTTGCCTATATACGACCTTTCGCTATTCGTAAACGCTCGCGACAACCCCAACTATACCGCGCTATGTATAAAAATTACTTCACCACATCACTGCGCGCCATGAAGAAGAACAAGCTTCATGCCGCCATCAATATTGCAGGTCTTTCTGTAGGCATGACGGTTGCCATTATTATAGGACTCTGGATCAAAGATGAACTTTCGTACGAGAAGCACTTCGATAAGTATGACAGTATAGGACGTGTACTGCAAAACCTGACGAACAATGGCCATATGGATACGTGGTGGTCGGTGCCATGGCCCCTGGCTGATGAGCTGCGAAAGAAGTATGGTGATAACTTCACGCATGTAGTACTCGCCACGGATGCAGAAAATGCTGTTGTTACTTATGAAGACAAGCACCTGTCGCAATCGGGTATATTTGCTGAACCGGACTTCCCTCAGCTGTTTACACTTTCGATGGTACATGGTTCACGCGATGCTTTGAAAGATGCATCGTCAGTTATCATCTCACAGTCGTTTGCCAAAACATACTTTGCAGATAACGATCCTATTGGAAAGATCATGACCATTAATACCTCCATGACGGTGCATGTGGCCGGTGTCTATAAAGATATACCTTCACAATCAGAATTCCACAATATACATTTTATAGCACCGTGGCAGCTGCTCTATAATGAATCGGGATGGATAAAAAATATGTACGACCCGTGGCGACCAAATGCGTTTAGCCTGTACGTTGGATTGGCACCGAATCGTAGTTTTAAAGCCGTGTCTGCCACTATTAAAGATGCCAAACTAAAAAACGTGAATGCCGAGCTTGCCAAAAAGAAACCAGCGCTCTTTATACACCCGATGCACCGGTGGCATCTATACTCCCGCTTTAAAGATGGGTTCCAGGCTGGCGGACTGATTACATACGTGTGGCTCTTCGCGATTATAGGAGTGTTTGTTGTGTTGATGGCATGTATGAATTTTATGAACCTGAGCACGGCACGTTCCGAGAAGCGCGCGAAGGAAGTTGGCATTCGTAAAGCGATTGGCTCTTATCGCAGTCAGTTGATACAGCAGTTCTTTAGCGAATCGCTGGTAACCGTACTGCTGTCATTTACCCTGGCGCTGTTGCTGGTGCAACTCAGTTTGCCGGCCTTTAACCTTGTGGCCGGGAAGCAGGCACAACTACCCTGGGGCGATGTAACGTTATGGCTATACGCCATCGGCCTGTGTGTGGTGATTGGCCTGCTGGCGGGCAGTTACCCTGCGCTATATCTGTCGTCCATTACACCGCGTAAAGCATTGAAGGGTGGCTATCGTGCAAGCAAAGGATCCGCGTGGTCGCGAAAGGTAATGGTAGTTGTACAGTTTACAGTGTCAGTAACGATGATCATTGGAACGGCTGTTGTGTTCAAGCAAATACAGCATGCAAAGAACAGACCGATCGGGTATGAAACCGATGGACTGGTAGCGGTGCAGGCGAATTCAAATGAGCTGCATAAACATATCGATGCTGTGCGAAATGAGTTACAGCAGGCGCGTGTTGTTGTAGATGTAGCAGAGGCTGGTTCGCCAACAACAGAATCATGGTCGTCAACCAGTGCGATAAAATGGGATGGAAAAGATCCTGACCTCTCTGTAGATTTTTCCAACGTAGGTGTTTCTGCGAACTATGGTAAAACGATTGGATGGGAAATAGCCCAAGGCCGCGACTTCAACCAAGATATACTCAGCGACTCCAATGCGTTTATTGTTAACGAGACTGCTGCAAACTATATGGGATTTGCCACGCCCGTAGGGGAGACTGTGTATTGGTATGACCATCCGATTAAAATTGTAGGGGTGATAAAAGATATAGTGTCCAATTCACCATTTGAACCTGTGAAGCCTACATTCTACTTTATTGATCCGAATGCCGGTGGTTTTGTGTTGTTCCGCATTAATCCGGAGCAAGCCGCACAGGAAGCATTGAGTGTCATAGAACGCGTATATAAAAAGTATAATCCAGAGAAACCCTTTACATACCGGTTTGTTGATGAAGCCTATGCGCAGAAGTTTGGTAACGAAGAACGTATGGGTAAGCTGGCCGGTATATTTACTTCACTCGCCATCTTTATAAGTTGCCTCGGTATATTTGGGTTGTCATCCTTTATCGCAGAGCAACGCACGAAGGAGATCGGCATTCGCAAGGTACACGGTGCCAGTGTATTCCAGGTGTGGCGAATGGTTTCCTCTGATTTTGTTGTGCTGGTAGTGGTGGCATGTTGCATTGCCATGCCTGTTGCATATTTGTTAGCATCGCAGTGGGTAACGCGCTATACCTATCACACCAGTGTATCGTGGTTCATACCGGTGTTTGCTGCTTTAACCATACTCATTATTACGCTGATCACCGTAAGCTGGCATACCATACAGGTTGCCAAGACAAACCCGGTTAAAAGTTTACGAACCGAATGATCGGATAAGTTTGATTTAGGACAAGTATATTTTAAAGGCGTGTAATGAATTGCCGTTCACAGAACCCGGTAAAGGCTAAACCATTTTCTTTTCTCTCTTCTCACAGAAATTGTTTATAATGGACTCCGGAAGAAATTGGAGTACCCGATCAGTTTGTGATGGCTATTGAGCGAAGAAAATTATTTATTCATTACTTGCCGGTTTACGGATGTATATCTACCGGGTTGATTTACGCTGCAATTGGTGTAATTGCCCTTCTCTCATTCTTTAAAGTAAGAGATGGTGGTGCCGATGAAGGCAGTATGCTTGCGCTGATCAACGATTATGTTATAGGTAAAATCTTTATCGGGATAGTCCTTACCGGTACACTCTGTTATATTATCTGGAGGTTTTACGAAGCCATTACGGACCCGTATGAATATGGACATAATGCATCCGGTATAGCCAAGCGCATCGGCATTTGTCTCAGCACCATCGCGGATGTGATGATTGTTAATACGGCTATACGCGTGTTACTCGGCACCGCTCATATCTCTATAGACGGTCAGCCTCGCGAAGAGCAGGAAAAGATTGCCGCGTTGTTGAATGAGTCGTGGGGAAATGAAGTCGTTATCGCGATAGGCTTGCTGGTTATTTTGACTGCCGTTATGCAGTTGATATATGGCATTACCAAAGGATATAAAGAGCGCATTGATATAGATCACTTCAGTCGCGGTGTACAAGTAACTACGCATAGTTTGGCTTGGATCGGATATATAGCTCGCGGTATAATTCTGGGTATAATCGGTTTCTTCCTTGCAAAAGCGGGATTTACAGCCAACGCAAAAGTTGTTGTAAACACCGACAAAGCCTTTGATTTTATCGGCGATCATATAGGACACTTGTATTTTATCCTGGTAGCCATCGGCACTATCTGCTATGGACTTTTTATGTTTATACTGGGTGTTGCTTATGATACGGATAAGGATTGAGATAACAACCAGAGCAGGAGCAGCGGCAATCCGCCAGGTACGCTATATTTTTGATTTCTTTTTGATCGTTTGGAACAGTAGGTAATATAGATAGGTCAACATAAAGAAAATTACCATTTTAAGTACCAGCCCCGCAATTAATTGCATCGGAGTTAGACTACTTTGCCAGCCGCTTGGAATATAGTCGCGATGAAATGATGTTACGATTATAACATATCTCTCAAAAGAAACGACTAGTAATAAGGAAATGATGATTCTTATAATGCCTGAGCGCCGGACTTGCGTAATCCAAAGTAGTTGCGTTACCATTATCCAAATGACGAACTGAATCCAAGGCCCCCACCAATACGTTCTAAAGGTGGTTGCTCGGGGTACCTGAATGATGAGTATAATAGAGGCGATGAGGGAAACCAGACCGAAGATACTAACGATATTGTTGGCAGCATCATCAAGTTTTACAATGGTATCGTTGGCCTTTACAAATAAACAGATCACAACAAGTACAATAGAATACAGACTATAACCTATAAAAATATCACCGATGATAAACTGATTTATAACTTCCAGAAATTCTCTCATTTTTGTATCTGATTCTATAGTTGAATATACTAGCTTCCAGCTGAAGGTTTAAGTCAAATGCTTTTTAACGATAAAAATAATATAATCAAAGTACTGCAGGAGCTAGTTCCGTTCCCGGTTAATTTAAAGATAGCAGATCGGTTTGATATTAATGTATTGGTTGATTTGTTAGTAGATCATTATACGTTGAGTAAATCTGGTTTGGAAATTGATTTTGATAAGATATATACTCGAATTGAGATTAGAGAACTTTACGAACGTATTTTTAGAGGAATAGAATTGGAAGGAACTGTCGTTATGCAACCGCTGTATAGAGGGGCAAGGGTTGAAACGGTTACATTTCAAGCATCTGATCTATACTCTTTTCTCCTGCAAGAACATCCGCGATTGACAAATAGGTTTAAACTGGAGGGAGTAGGAGAAGAAGATGTCTTGTTCATTTTTGTTGACCAACGTTTACTTGTAAATATCAATCACAGAGGATCAAGCTATGTCTGTAGGGTTGGTAAGAATCCTGTGGCGACTCTGCCATATTTGCGGCCAACGTTGTTATTTGGTAAAGTCTTTTTATGGCCGAATGTATTGATGAAGGGCAGCTATAAGTTGAAATATGATTCACGTTATTCGCAAGATGAATTGTCTAAATTATCATGGGTGGTTGATGAGTTGTTGGAGTTCCCGCCCGGAGTAACACTCGGTAACAAGTACCCCGTTATTGCCCAAAACATATCGTTAGAGGCGTGTAATAATTTAAAAGAGCTATTGGGGAAAGCTGGTATACATGTAACGATAGAAGAGGAACCCGAATTTAAAAGTATGATTCAATTTACGATGCCGATAGATCAACCGGACCTGTTGGGTTGGTAATTGCCTTAGTGGTAGCAGCAAATATGATGTACCTGTCGCAAGTTTAGCGAAGCGTAACTTAGTGACGGTATTGTCCCAAGTTTATAACTTGAGACAATGCCGCCGATCATTTTTGCAATAACCGATAGAAAGTAAACGGCATCCCCAACAACGTCAGTGGCACCAACAGCCACAAGTTACCAGACATCAAATTATAAGCCGCCAGCATTTCAGCAGTAGTCAAGTGACTAACGAAACGCCCCATCATTAATTCAAAAAATATGGTAAGTGTTGCCCAGCATGTGCCCGTTAGCCATGCGTCTTTCGAGGATTTAATTGATAATTTCTTATGGATAATCGCTATATATACCAATAGCAAAACTATTAACAACAGCGTTGAAACCTGGTGTGCTCTGAAGTCGCTGAGATAGTACAATAAAAAGAATTGACGAAACATCCCGTTAGCAACCCCTATAAAAGGCATGGGGAGCCATGCTATAACTGTTCCGGTGAAATTCATGGTGGTGGCTTATTATCTTGAAGTATACTTCAAGATAATAATGACAGTGTTGATAAATACTGATCGATAGCAAGATCGCTAATGATATAAATCAGGCGATGGATAAAAAACAAAGGAGACCATTCAGTCCCCTTCGTCAATCTATAAAACCTGTAAGAGTCTGTAGTGTCGTTACTTTTTAAGTATTAACGTAGAAGGTGCATCGGCCAAGGATTTGTTTTTCGATTGTACCAGTTTGGTCCAGGTAGAGATGCTGATCATCAGCAGATCGTTTGCCTGGAATTGCTCGGGTTTAATTTCGTTGGCGGATACCAGTGAGATGTGATTCGGTGCAATCAATTCGATCTGACGGATTCTTTCTTTTATAGCCGGATTTGTTTTCAGCGCGCCAGTCAATTCCAGTATAATTACCTGCGACTGGTTGTTGGATATAAAGCGTTGAACATAGTCCAACAAGAAAGCATCTTCTATTTCTCCAATCGTTACGAGAATGCGGTCCGCCTTCGTAAAGTCCTTATCGATAAATACACCTACCGGAACATCAGCTTTGTCAAGTATAGTACTGGTTCTTGGATCAAGTGCTGAGTCGGGGAGACCCGTGCCCAGGCTTGGATGTTTATCGAACAATTTATCCGGCTGAAAAATGCGTGTAGTAAAGCCGAGTATATTTCCGAGCAGTGTGCCTTGATATATAGACTTACCCACACCGATCAGCAGGAGATCATAATTACCTTTGTTGGCAATTTCAGCAATGTCAGACTCGAGGTCAGACGTAGCTTTGAACATCGTGTTCACTCTTCGGTTCAGTTCTCTTGATTCTTCCAGCACGGGTAAGAAACTTTCGCGTTCATATTCATCAATATTATAATGATGCAAGTCGTTGGTAGGCGATAAGTGCATGGTGGTAAGTTCAGCACTTCCGTTAAGTTGTTTGGTAAAGCTGTGGGCCAGGCGCAGCAGCGTACGACCACTATCAGGGTTTGCAAATGATATAAGAACTTTAAACAATCCCGGATCAATTACTTTAGCCGGTACAGCAGCATCTTTGTCTTTGAAGAAATGATTGATAAGATCGAGCGCAGGTCCCGTCATCATCGTAGTGATCAACGCCATAATCACCATCATGGCAAATACTTCAGGCGTTAACACACCCAGGTCGTAGCCTATATTTAGCACCACAAGCTCCATGAGTCCGCGCGTATTCATAAGCGCTCCTATCGCGAGACTATCTTTCCAGCTTTGCCCGACAAATTTGGCAGCGATGGCGCTTCCGAAAAACTTACCCGTTACGGCTACCAGTATAATTATACCGGCTGTCCACCACAATGATGGTTCATTCAGCAACCCGATTTGCGTGCGCAGCCCCGTGAATACAAAGAAGAGCGGGAGTAACAATACAACGGATACATCTTCAACTTTTTCAATAAATATATTTCTGAACTTCGCATTCTCCGGTATAATAGCACCGGTCATGAAAGCACCGAACAAAGCATGTATACCGATCAGTTCCGTAACATACGAAGAGAGTATAAGTGTAAGAAAGAAGATCGCTACGATAGGCTGACTTAAATTTTCACGTGATGTATGCAGATCGCCAATGCGTTTGAGAAATGGTCGCACTACTTTCAGCATGACAAACACATAGCCTACGGCCATGAGTATAATAAACAGTGAACTGCCGAATGAACCAGCCTTAACGATAGCAATAACGGCAGCGAGTATACACCATGCCGTGATATCATCAGCTGCAGCACAGGTAATAACAATGGTACCGAGTTTTGTTTTTTGTATACCGCGTTCCTGTACAATACGCGCCAGCACCGGGAATGCTGTTATACTCATGGCAATACCCATGAACAACGCGAAGGAAGTGAAATTTATATTCTGGGGGGCGAACGTTTCATACGTGAAGTATGCAAAGCCAACACCCAACGCGAACGGTACAATGATACTCGCGTGACTTACCACTACAGCATCGTGTGCTTTATTCCGCAGCACTGTCAGGTCAAGCTCCATTCCAATCACAAACATGAACAGGATCAAACCAATCTGACTCAACAGCTGAAGATTCCCCAGGGATTGTACCGGAAAAAGTGTAGTAGCAAAATCAGGAAAATATAGTCCGAGAAGTGAAGGACCAAGTATAATACCTGCAATGACTTCGCCCACCACGGAAGGTTGTCTTATTTTTCGCGAGATATACCCAAAGAATCGCGCGACAATAATAATCGCCACGATTTGTGCCAGCAGTATAGCGAGGGGATGTTTGAAACCATGTTCGAGACCGTGAATGAAATCTGACCAATAACTATTATCAGTAGAAGAAGTGATAATCTGCCGGCCTGTTTGCAGTTGGTTTGTGCCCTTTTGCAATATAAAGTAAATGAAGGATGCAAAGGCACCGATCACAATTACATAGAATGCAATTTTTCGGGTGTTATTAACGGGAGAAACATTTTGCATACAATTCCAAAGTTATTGCAGGCGCACCACCAAAATACGCAACGCCTTGCCGTGAAAATTAATCGATACTAAAACGGTGAGCAATTTAGAGAATCACGATAGAGTAGTACAGGCGGCTCTTGCAAAAATGTAATAAGACCGGAAAATTCTGCAATGAAAACGGTGCGGTCGTATGTGTGACTGAAAGAATTTCTCTTTGCGATTTTTCATATGCGCAGTAACGCTTTGAAACACAGTAAAATTATCTGTGCGGTTCTTGATTGGTGATAGAAGTTCGAGCAGTCATTACAAATTTATTCAGGGTTGTTACATTTCCCGGGTGTCTTGTTTCAGGCGTGTTGGTAGTGTGCGTCTGTTAATCACCTTTGCGCAAAAAACGTAAACGTGAAAAAATATAGTGGGTTATTGCTGGTGGTATGTCTGTTCGCATTCGTGCCAGGGTTTAGTCAGGATTTAAAGACAGGTGCTGGTATAGGTATATATCCTACCGGTACAGAAACAGGTCTCGGGTATCGTTCATCCCGAACCAATCGATGGGCTATCGATGTACGCGTAACGAAGGCAAATGCATTTGCCGAGCCAAAAGGAGGGACGTTGATAAATGAAGCATCGTGGATATACCGGATTGCTTATTATCAACGTGTACGCTTTCATGCCGGTATAGGTGCGCGTGCCGACTGGAATTTTGATAAAACACAATCGCATCGCTTTGGACTAGTAACACCATTGGGTGTTGAAGCGTTTCCGTTTCCATTTCAAAATGCCGGGTTATTTTTTGAAGCGGCACCTTTGCAACCCGGGCAAGTTCAGGTAACATAAATCTGGGTATACGAACGGTAGCAGGTTTTGTATTTTACTTCGTAAAAAAGTAATATATAGTGTTTGTGTAATACGTGGTGAAAATGGATGAAATCTGTTCGGTACAAACAGCGTCTATCACAGGTTATATAGCGTAGGGAATTGGTATGGCAATGTCTATTTTGTTTCGACAATGCTATACCATTATTATGATCTCAACGAGTCAGACATTACCATCGGATAACGAAGTTGGCTTCATCCGGTTTTGTGCCATAAGCGCAATGTTAAGCGCAGTAACCACATTCTTACTGTGGCTGTTGCCGAAACTATACACACCTCCGGAAACATTCGAAGCAGGCGTGAGGCTGCATACCAATTTATACTATATAGCGCGACTGTGGGTTAACTTTATTCATATACCCTTGGCGTTGGCTTCGTACTTCGGCCTGGTTGTGGTGACCCGTAATCGGCATCCATTGCTTTCGTTGTTCGGAATGGGGTGGTTTGTAGTATGGGGTGTTATAGAAATGGTTGGCATTGCTATACTCGTGTTTTCTGTAAATGGTAATTGGCGTGCGTCTTATGAGGCAGGCGATGAATTGCAGCAAGCCGTACTTAAAAATAACATCCAGGCTTTCTATAGTATATGGGACAGCATGTTTTTTGTACTGCTTGTTGCTTTTCTGTTAGGTTCTGTTTGTTACGGTGTGGTCACGTGGCGAGGTTCAGGATTACAACGCGTATTGAGTTATCTGATCTGGCTCTCGGTTCCGTTAACGCTGATGATTATGGCGGGCGGTTATGCAGGCCAGGCTTGGGCCGATGAAATTACTGGCTATATTTACCCTGCACTTCAGCCGATAAGCCGGTTTATTATGGGGATTGTGATATGGCGTTATGCTCAATCAGCCGTTCGAACAGAGGTGCCGCAAGGGATTATATAGTATCACAATACAATCTTAAAATTTCGGTCTGTTGCAAGCAACACGATAGACGCAGCCGAACAATATAGCGCATCATAAAAATCGTGATAGTCGTTGTGTGCAAAATGTACCATCAGGGCGCCAACACTGAACGGAAACAAATATAGTATAGATCCATTTTTAATCTGGTGTTTAAATATACCCGCGAGTAACCCGATAAAGCCGATGAGTTCGCTGTAGCCAATGAACAATGTCCAGGTGCGATCGAAGCCGAAGGCAGCCATGCCTTGCAGCATGGATTCGTGTTGAAATACTTTCATCAGACTTGCGTACCCAAACAGGTATGCATAATAAGCATAGAGAAGCCAGTGAACGATTTGTAAGATCATATGTTATTTCTTTCAGACAAAAGTATATACAGAGTGTCTGCGTGGAAATAGGGTGAGCGAAATGTCGGATACACACAAAATTGTTAGTATGAGAAAATTTGCATCAACGAATACGATCAATAAAACACAGCTTGAAACTACATGTGGTATGGCCTATACCATTTCGTTAATTGGTGGTCGATGGAAATTGAGTATCCTCGGCTTGCTTCTTGACTATGGAAAATTACGCTATCGGGATATAGCAGAAAAGCTTCCGGGTATATCGGATCGTATGCTGGTTATGCAGTTAAGAGAACTGGAGCGTGATGGTTTAATCAGCAAGCAGACGTTCGCACAAGTGCCGCCCCGCGTAGAGTATGAACTTTCGGAAAAAGGACAGTCGCTGCAGGAAGTTCTTCGCGCCATGTCACATTGGGGCGATGTGCAGATAGCTGTGAAACAACGTGGTGACGGGATCACACTGACCGCTGCAACGTGATCCCATAAACCAAAAAACTATTTGAAGATGTTGCTGTCGGTAACCATCTTTTTGTAATCGGGTAGAATTTTTTCGTACAACGCTTCGTCTGCACGCTTCAGTGTATTCATCAACCCACCGATGCCGGAGTCTTTGAGCGATACCCGTTGTGCGCGGATGTCTTCCATTTTTTTCCGGATCGTTCCTTCCAGTTTAAGCAGTTCTCTTTCGGTCATTGCGTTATGTCTTTGTGATGCAAAAATAAAGTAAAGATTCGATCTCAGCATGATGTACGCTTTTTGTACTCATAATCAGGAAGATATACAGGTTGTCTACCAATGTGTCTGTCACTTGACCACTATTTTGTCGGATGACACTGCACGTTATTGCGCGGGCATTCCGCTAAAGTTGTTCCTTTAAAATATAACAGTATGGCACAGTTTGTTTCGTTTGATCCTGCCGTGAAAGTGACCGGGCAGTCGATAGTATTATTTGTTAACGCGATGGAATTTGGCAGGGAAGAGCGGATTGAAATTCTTGAAAAGCATGGTCTTACGAACCTGAACCCGACTCAATGGTATGACTTGCAAAAGTGGCTTGATGCATTCAAAGAACTATCGGAAGGAATATGGGCATCTACTTTATTTATCATTGGAAAAGAGATTCCCGGCAACGCGAAGTTCCCCCCGCAGATCGATTCGATCGAGAAAGCATTGTATAGTATAAATGTTGCCTATCACATGAATCACAGCGATGGCGATATTGGAATTTACGATGTTACAATGTTTGATGCCGTGCGAAGAAAAGCCGAGATGGTATGTCGCAATCCGTACCCGAGCGATTTTGATCGTGGTATACTGGCTGCCATGGTGGAGCGTTTTAAACCTGCCGATTCAGTAGCAACCGAAGTGAAGCTTGATCTCACGAAAGAGTCGCGGTTGAATGGAGCGGATAGTTGCACCTATCTGATTTCGTGGTAAGAATATCAACGCAGTAAATAAACGAGCCCTCTTCGGAATATAATTTCCGGAGAGGGCTTTTAATTTTACACTATATATATGGCGATTACTCATCTGGCGATTTCTGGAATATTTATGACGCGCAGAATTGAAACACGAGACACAATTTCGTAACTTCATGCACACCAACGCCAAACAACCAGAACCTATGGAACATTTTACGTATATATTTCCGCCTATTCATATTCCGCCTGCTTTATATACCTTCACAAAGAAACGCGTACCCTGAACGCATCAATAATCAGTCTTTAGTTTGTATTTCTCTGCGTAGATCTGCGCCCTCTGCGGGAAAAGAAACGCAGCGTTTAGGTGTTTAACTATATAGTGAAGCTTCCTGTGGTATATATACATCTTCCGTCTTTTTCAGTACACAAAGCCGCTGCACCAAAATGGCTGGCCTGCATTACGTTTATATTCCTGCTGAGCATACATGCGCAAGCCCAATACACCAACCTGAAATTTGAAAATCTTTCCACCACCGAAGGACTCTCGAGCAGCACTTGCGTGGATATATTTCAGGACCGCGATGGATTTTTGTGGTTCGGTACCATTGATGGATTGAATAAATACGATGGTTACGATTTTACAGTATATCGCTCGGATATTAACGATCCATTCTCCATCAGTAGCAATCGCATCAATTCGATCACGGAGGACAACCAGGGAAGACTTTGGATTGGCACCGGCAATGGTCTTAATGCATTTGATAAAAACTCGGAACGATTCTTCCGGATGAATGCTGATGCCAGTAATCCACATTCCATCAGCCACGATGTGGTATATGATGTATTATTCGATGAATCGAAAAATATACTCTGGATTGCAACCAAGGGCGGTGTAAACAAATTGATGCTGGACAAGGTTGATCTTACGCATCCGCAGAATCTTGTCTTTCAACATTATACGCATAGCCGGCAAGATGCAGCCACGATCGATTCGAATGAAGTAACGGGTATACTTCGCGATCGGGACAATCGCATCTGGCTGGTAACGCCCGGACGAAATCTGAATTACTACGATGCGGCCACCGATAAATTCATACGTATACCCGTAAGTATATCAAACCCTGATGAACTTGACCATATACCCAAACAGATTCTGATTGATAACGAAGGAGATTTCTGGATCGGCAACAACCTCGCGAAGATGATTGTATGGCGAAGAAAGGAGAATATATTTCAACTAGTGTCCCTTGGGAAAACGACCATTCCCATCTTTGATATATATCAGGACAAGCGCGGTGCCATCTGGGTAGCAACGGATGGTCACGGACTATATTTTGTCGATAAGAAAAAAGGAGTCACGGATCACCTCGTACACAATCCATCCAATCCGTTTTCCATTTCCAACAACCAGCCTTCGCGCATACTGGAAGATAACAACGGCATTGTGTGGCTGGCAACCTATAACACGGGAGTGAACAAGATCGCGTTGTCTAAATCAGACTTTGGACATTTTTATCACCAGGAGGGAAATAGCAATAGTCTCAGTCACAAGATCGCGCAATCCATTATACAAGATCAACGTGGTATAATCTGGATCGGTACCGATGGTGGTGGGCTGAATCGTTTTGATGAGAAGAATAATTCATTCAGACATTTTCGTCATATACCCGGCAATGCAAAATCATTAAGCTCCGACAAGATCATTAATATATGCGAAGCGCACGATGGTATACTCTGGATATGTACGTGGGAAGGCGGCTTGTGCAGGTTCGATCCGCACACCAATATATTTACGGCATATAAACATGAAGTAAACAATCCGTTTTCGATTGGACAGAACAGTGTGTGGTGCGCAGTAGAAGATAAGCAACATCGCATATGGTCGGGCACACAATCGGCAGGGTTGAATGTATATGATCCGGTCTCAGAAAAATTTCGTCAATATACCAGTATACCGGGTGATACAACTACGCTTGTGAACACCTTTATCATTTCGTTGTTCATCGATTCAAAAGACCGGCTTTTTATCGGTACATCGACCGGCTTGTGCATGACGGACCTGAAGACTATACAAGATCCGTTACCCGACAAATTGAGATTCAGACGTTTCAAAGGAGGAAGTTTATATGGTAATCGCATCAACTCCATTACCGAAGATCGTCATGGAAATATATGGGTCGGTTCTGACCTGGGATTGAATAAACTCAGCGCGAGTCTATCCTTGCAGAAAACCTATACCACCAAAGAGGGTTTACCCAATAATCTGATCACCGGTATATGTGAAGATAATCTGGGCAACCTCTGGTTAACCTCGAAGAGCGGTTTGTCCAAACTCGATCCAGCCACACATGTGTTTAAGAACTTCAATACACACGATGGCTTGCAGGGCATGGAGTTTCAAAGTAAATCGATCGACAAAGCAAAAGATGGACGTATACTCATTGGTGGTATAAATGGATTTAATATTTTCGATCCGGCAAAAATTCTGGCGGACTCTACCAAACCGAAAGTATTAATAACCGGCTTTAAAATTCACAATCGTACTATAAAAGCATACGACACGCTGAACAATCGCGTCATCCTGCAGCAGTCGATAGCGAAAACAAACGAGCTCACGCTTCGCTACAACGAGTCCTATATAGCGTTTGATTTTCTGGCACTGGACTACGACAACCCGGAGAAGAATAAATATGCATATCGCATGGCGGGTCTCGATGAAGAATGGAATCACGTAGGCAACAAGCGAAGCGCTACATACTCCAACTTGGCCCCGGGCGATTATACTTTTGAAGTGATGGTGTCAGACGATGAGGTTTGGGACAATGCTTCGAAGGTGGCGCTTGCCATTCATGTACTGCCACCGCCCTGGAAAACATGGTGGGCCTATACACTGTATATATTGATTGTTGCAATAGCTGTTATATTGGGAATGCGCTACTATACCCGAAGAGTACGCGAGGAGAAAGAACACGAGCTCGACCAGATGAAGCTGCTGTTCTTTATTAATGTATCGCATGAGTTTCGCACACCGCTTACACTGATTCTGAATCCCATTGAAAAAATATTGTCATCGCCAGCCAACGCAGAAGAGGTGCAATCATCAGCCCGTATTATTCAGCGGAGTGCGCGCAGGTTGCTGAACCTGGTTAACCAGTTGCTGGATTTCAGAAAGATGGATCTTGGCAAGGCCCCGCTTGAAACAGTGCAGGCTGATATTGTTCAGTTCAGTAAAGATATATTCCTGTTGTTTAACGATCTGGCTGCGATGCGCGCCATCGATTTTCATTTCGAAAGTTCGGTGGATACACTCCCGGTATGGTTCGATCCGGATAAGCTCGAGAAGATCATCACCAACCTGTTGTCCAACGCACTGAAGTTTACGCAGGAGGGAGGCACCGTTATGTTGCAGGTAGAAGTTACCGGAACATCCAAGCGGAATGAATATGTAGAGTTACGCGTAAAAGATACCGGTATAGGATTAAAGGAAGATCAGCTCAAACATGTCTTTGAACGTTTCTTCCATGTAGACAACTCGCGCACCGGCACGGGTATAGGACTCCACTTTACAAAAAGCCTGGTAGAGCTGCACCATGGTGAGATATTGGTAGAGAGTGAATTTGGAAAGGGAAGTATATTTACTGTACGTCTGCCACTACACGACAAGCGCAACCGCAGCGAGCAGAAAGATATACAGCACAACGCGCTGGCGAACTATATATATGATAACAACGCCATCCGCTCCACGGAGTACGAACTGGCTATCACCGGTGGCACCGGAAGTGAAGACGATACGTTGCAGCCCGGTGCAGAACACAAACCTGTATTGTTGATTGTAGAAGACAACAAAGAACTGCGCTGGCATCTCAAGAACGAACTTCGTGAGCAGTATAAAATACGGGAAGCTGTGAATGGAGCCGATGGTCTTGAGAAAGTATTGAAGTACTATCCGGATATTATCATCAGTGATATTATGATGCCGGAGATGGATGGTTTCGAATTATGCCGTAAAGTAAAAAGCGAGATTGAGACTTGTCACATACCGGTAATTCTGTTAACCGCGCGCAGCCTGGAAGAAGATCGCATTGAAGGATATCACACCGGTGCAGACGAATATTTACCGAAGCCATTCAATATATATGTACTCAAGGCTCGCCTGAAGAATTTACTTGAATCGCGCCAGCGACTCAAAGATAAATTTATGGCGAGGGGCGGCATGGTGCCCGCGCGCGAAGTTACCACCAACACCCTCGATGAAATTTTCCTGGATAAAGTAACGAAGATCATCCTCGAGAACATCAGCAATCCAGACTTTGCTTTGGAGGACCTGTTAAAGAGTGTTGGCATCAGTCGCTCGCATTTTTTCAGGAAGATCAGTTCACTCACCGGACAAAACCCCAGCAACTTTATCCGCACCGTGCGACTCAAGTATGCAGCGGAGTTACTCGTGCAACAACAGCACTCTATTAAAGAGATAAGTTTTATGGCAGGCTTCAACTCGTCAGCTTACTTCAGCAAAACTTTCCGCGAGCTGTTCGGCAAAACTCCGCAACAATATGTAGAGGAGCAGTGCGGCACTTCAACCACGGAGAAATCTTAACAAACGATTTAAAAAATCAAACAATCGATTGAATATGGTTCATGATTTATCGTGAATGAGCCATAAGTAATCGCCTGTTTTTCAGTTCATAGGGATCTTTGGAAAAGCGTTACTGCGCCTTCAGTCTTCCGTTGCGGAGACCGGTTTCGCAGTAAACAAACAACCAAACCAAAATTCTAACCTATGAATTCAACCTTCGGTAAGCACCCGGTCCTGTCTCAAAAAAGACAGCGCGTGCGCAACAGTCACGGCCCGCCCATGTCGGTCGACACCATGCTTCGGCATTTCTCAATCAGTTCAAAGTTTAAAAACAACTAAACCAAGTCTATGAATAGATCATTACTTCTACAGAGGGTATCGATGTGGACCAGAACGACAGGTTTACTGCTTGTCTTATTATATAGTGTCTCCGGTATCCTGCAAACCGCAGCAGCGCAGGACAGACGTATTTCAGGCGTGGTATCCGATGACTCCGGTCTTCCTATACCTGGTGTAAACATTTTGGTGAAAGGTACTTCGCAGGGAACCACCACCGATGGTGAAGGTAAATATATACTTGACGTGAAGGATGAGGATGCCGTGCTGGTATTTTCATTCATCGGATTCAAACCGCAGGAAGTGGCCATCGATAAGCGCACTGCGATTAATGTAGCATTAGAACCCGATGCGCAGTCGCTGCAGGAAGTTATTGTGGTGGGATATGGTGAACAGAAAAAAGAAACGTTAACCGGTTCAGTCGCCAGTGTTGATTCCAAGTTATTTCAGGATCGCGGGGTAGTAGCCAACCCGTTGTCAACGCTGCAGGGACAAGTGCCCGGTGTGATTGTTACCAGAAGTTCTGCTGCTCCCGGGCAGGAGGGATGGAATTTTCAGATCCGCGGAGCCGCTTCTACCAATGGTGCCGATCCGCTTGTGATCGTTGACGGTATACCGCTGGTAAGTTTAAATGCACTTAACTCCATTAACCCGCAGGACATCGACAATATATCTTTTCTGAAAGATGCATCTGCCGCTATATATGGTGCACGCGCTGCCGGGGGTGTTGTGCTCATCACTACCAAGAAAGCTAAATCCGGCAAACCGATCATTCAATACAACGGTTCGGTGTCTCAAAAGCGTATGGGACTTCAGCCGTCCTTTATTAATGGCGATCAGTATGGCCAGTATCTTTTGCAGGCTATATCCAATGCGTCAACGGGTGGGGTACCGGACGAAAACTGGATCTGGACAAAATATGCGAGAGCGTGGATCAACCGCCCTGCCAGTGGCTATATCGACAAGAACACACCGGAATATATAGCGGGTGGTGAGACTATTGGTTTCACGGATGTGAAAGACTATACATTCTTTGATACCAACCCGATCGATATACTGTGGGGCAATGGTCGCGCTATATCCAATCAACACGATCTGAGTCTTTCAGCACGCAACGATAATTTAGGATACCGTTTGTCGTTCGGGTACCTCAATGACGGAAGTATGTTGAAATGGGGTGAAAACTATAGCAAGCGCTACAACACACGTCTCGCGGTAGACTATACATTCTCACCACGACTGAAGATTGAAACGAATATCTCGCTGGAGAAAAATGATGTTGTTATGCCTACACGTCAGGATCAGATCAACTTCGGATCGCAGCCCGGTTTCCCGGTAGCCACGATCAACGGCAAGCCCTATGCGTGGGGAACACAGCCCGCCCGTAACTGGTTGCTGGAACTCGGTGGTGAAAACAAAACATTCAACAACCGTATTTTCCTCAATACAAAAGTAGAACTCAACCTCGCAAAAGATCTCAATCTCATCGCGCAGGCTGGCTATAACTGGGCGCTTTCCGATATGCAGACGCAGTATAAATATATATCCGAAATATATAATTATACCGAAACATACCAGTACCAGGCAAACCCCGCACAGTCGCAGTCATACTACGAGAGAGCCACCATGAAAGATGCTTACGTTAACACCAACGCGTACCTGGAGTATAAGAAAACATTGCTGAGCGATCATAGTGTAGCGGTAGTAGCAGGTACTAACTACGAACGTGAAGAGCTGGATTATTTTTCAACTCGCACCACTTACCTGGCGAGCAACGATGTACCGGCTTTGGGACTTGGTCTTGGTGATAATACAACACGCTCCAACAGTGAGACACGCTATCATTGGGCCATCGCTTCTTTCTTTGGTCGTTTGAATTATGCCTATAAAGAAAAGTATCTCTTTGAAGCCAATGCACGCTACGATGGATCATCCAAGTTTGATCCCGATAACCGTTGGAAATTCTATTCCGGAGTATCCGCCGGATGGAGATTGTCTCAGGAGAGCTTTATGCAGAACGTTTCTTTTGTCGATGAACTCAAGATACGCGGATCATGGGGAAGTGTAGGTAATCAGGCCGGTATAGGACTATACGACTATATACAAATGATCGATCTCAACAACACAGGTCCGATACTCGGTGGCTATACATCACGTTCCGTAACCGCTTCGCCATCATCGACACTGGTAAGCGTGAACAGAACGTGGGAGAAGATCGAAAGCAAAAATATAGGTATAGATATAGGTGTACTGAACAACCGCCTGACGGCAACCTTCGATTACTTCTGGAAGACAAACAAGAATATGTTGCTTCCGCAGACATACCCGGCTGTGCTGGGTGCAACCGCGCCAACAGCAAATATAGGCGTGCTGAAAGTATGGGGATGGGAGATGTCGCTTGGATGGAGAGATCGTATTGGAAATATAGCCTATCATTTAAACGGTTCACTTACCGACAACAGCAACAAACTGGTGAACTACGGCGGTGCCAACGTAGTAACGGCCGGTATGCAGACCATCGAAGGCTATCCGCTCAACTCTTATTTCGGAGTGAAGTATAACGGTCGCATTCAAACCGACCAGCAGGCTGCTGACTATGCTGCACTTGTACCGGGCAGCAGTATCACCAATATGCCGGGCGCTACGCAGATGATTAAAGGTATAAATATGTACCAGGATATAAATGGAGACGGCAGGCTTACCAATGCCGGAGCCAATCAATACCTGTTGGGTAAGAAAGATGCCAATGGAAATCCGATTGCCGATGGCGATATAGTATATCTGGGCAGAAGCGACCCACGCTATGTGTTTGCCATTAACATGGGATTTGAGTGGAAGAACTTTGATTTCTCTGCTGTGTTTCAGGGCGTAGGACAACGCAATATATACAGACGATCAGACTGGAGTACTCCGTTTGGTACAATCTGGCAAGGACATGCCGACTGGTGGGTAGGTAAAACCTGGACTCCGGAAAATCCGAATGCAGAACTTCCTATACTCACCACGGCTACGAACAAAGGCTTTGGTGGCTACGGTGGGTATAATTACCAGATCTCCGATTGGTCGATGCAGAACGGTGCGTACGTGCGCCTGAAAAATATAGTATTGGGATATACCGTGTCTCAGGACCTTACCCGCAAGATCCGCGTTGACAAACTGCGTGTATATGCTGCCGCCAACGATATATGGGAGTGGACAAAGATCAAGGATGCATGGGATCCGGAGCAAACTGCCTTCGTAACCGGAGGTGCACAGCGATATCCGTTCTATCGCCTGCTGACGTTCGGAGTGAATGCAACATTTTAATTCTAAACAATCAAGAAGATGAAAACGCTATATTCAAAATATATCACCATTCTGATGATTGCTATAGGCATCGGGCTGCCGTTTGGTTGTAACGATGCATTGGACCTGGAACCGCAGGACCGCGTATCGGATGCTACATTCTGGAATGATGCTACTCAATTTAAACTGGCAGCGAATAATTTCTATAACTACCTGCGCGCGTTTAACAATGGGAATGGTGATGGACACAGCGGCTCCGACCTCGGTGCCGATCGTGGTGTATTCGCCAGAGGTACGAACACCATTGTGTCCAACGATGATAACTATAACAATGCCTATCGCTGGATCCGGAATATAAATTACCTGCTGGCGAAAGCGCTGGAGTTTAAAGATCCGGAAGCTATAAAAGTATATGTAGCCGAGGCTAAATTCTTCCGGGCGTATGTATACTTTGATAAGCTGCTTACTTCATACGGAGGTGTAATTCTGATCCGGGATGTATTGTCAACCGATTCCCCTGAACTGACAGCCGCCCGCAGTACGCGCGATGAGACAATTGATTTTATTATACAGGACCTTGAAGAAGCTATACCTGACCTGCCAGACGAAACTGCTATAGCAGCCAGCGATAAAGGTCGCGTGAGCAAACAGGCTGCACAGGCATTTTTAGGACGCATCTGTCTCTACGAAGGAACGTGGCAGAAATTCAGAAGTGGTAATGCAAACCGCTATAATACACTGCTCGATAAAGCCATCAGCAATAGTGATGCTGTTATAACGGCCGGGGTACACGCACTGTTCAAGCCGGCAGCCCTGGGCGACTCTGCCCTGAAATATATGTTCATACTGGAAAACCAGAAGTCCAACCCGGCAGGAATAACCAAGTCTGCCAACCAGGAGTATATATTGGCCGTACGGTATGAATCCAACAACCTGCTGAAGACTATACCGAACCAGATTTCATTCGGAGCGTTGGGTGCAGACATGAGTCGCAAGATGGCCGATATGTATTTGTGCAGCGATGGTTTACCGATAGAAAAAACATCTGTACCATTCAGTCGCGCAACGCTCGCATCCGAATATCAGAATCGCGATAACCGCATGCGTTACTATATGATGATACCGGGTTATCCGTATTGGCAGAATGCTACGAACTGGCACATCAACTGGGACTGGAGTACGGCAGACCTCGCGAATGCGCGTCCACCGCACAACCCGTGGAGTAACGACATTACCGGGTATAATAACCAGCAATGGGCAGCGGAGCGTCAGGTACCCAACTCACAGGAAGGTTACGATTACCCGGTGATCCGCCTTGCAGAAGTATACCTGAACTATGCTGAAGCACTATTCGAACGCAACGGTGTGATCAGTGATGCCGACCTGGATAAATCGCTGAACAAAGTGCGTAACCGGGTAAACGCTTCGATGCCTAAACTCAGCAATGCTTTTGTATCAGACAACGGACTGGATATGCGCGAGGAGATCAGACGTGAACGGGCAATCGAATTGCAGGGTGAAGGCTTCCGTATGGACGACCTGAAACGATGGTATATAGCGCACATTGAACTTCTAAAACCTTTGCTCGGCGTACGGTGGAAAGGTACCGAGTTCGAAACGAAATATACCAACCCGCCTGCGCTCACAGCCGATGGCGATGTACTTGCAGACCCGGCAAGTGAACGTAAATTTTCGGAGAAGAATTATCTCATTCCGATTCCAACCAACCAGATTCAGCTCAATACAAATCTGAAGCAGAATCCCGGATGGGAGTAATGCAACCTTAAAGTCTCCGGTGCTTAAAATGCACCGGAGACATTTATAGCGTGATGCTAAACCCGTATAACGCTATCAAATTCAGGGAATGAATCATAATTGATAGCCTTTGAGCTATAATTAGTATCCCGATCTAACCTGCTTTCAGAATTTTGAACGGCTTTAATCAACGCCAACGTAATGGCTACATGTTTCGATAACAACCACACCGGAAACCCGGACAGCAAAACGATGCAGCACCTATATTTACCTTTCGGACTTAACAGGATATTCATTCTTATTCTGATGGTCGGTATAGTAGTTCAGCATGGTTTTGCGCAGGATGCTGCTCCAACCCGAACACTACGATCACCCGATAACAACCTTCGCGTTGATTTTCAGCACACCGGCAATTCCGGTAATAAAAAAATGTACTACCGCGTATTCTACAAGAACAAGCCGGTAATACTGGAGTCTCAATTAAATATTAAACTCGATAACCATTTGTCGCAGCTCGCACTGGCCTTGAAGACAGACGCAGGAAACTGGTGTGACGATATGGTTCTGGAGAAAGCGACCGAACACTCAAACGATAAAACATGGAATCCCCTGTATGGAGAAAGGAGCGCGATAAGGGACCACTACAATGAACTAACGCTGCACTTTTATAAAGAGAGTGATCCTCGGTATAGAATGAACCTCATTTTGCGTGCGTATAACGGGGGCGTTGCATTCCGCTATTATTTCCCCGATAACCCCACCGGTGTATATTACCGAATTACCGAAGAGCAAACCGAATTTACATTTCCATCGAATACAACAGCGTGGTATGAACAATGGGCACAAGGTCCGTTGAAAGCGTTGCCGCTAAAAGACTGGCCAGACCAAAGTGAGCGGCCTTTAACGTTGCAATTGCCGGAGGGTATATATACGTCACTGGCAGAAGCTGCTATGGTAAATTATGTACGAACAAAATTTACTTTAAAGAAAGACAAACCAAACACGATTGCCACCGCCTTGTATGAACCGGTTGATATGGTGCCATACTTCCATACACCGTGGCGTGTCATCATGGTCGCTGAGAAGCCTGGTGACCTGATTGAAAATAATTATCTGTTGCTGAATCTCAATGCACCAACACAACTTCAGTACACCGAATGGATCAGGCCGGGAAAGATCATCCGCGAGATGACACTGACCAACGAAGGAGCAAAAGCCTGCATTGATTTTGCAGCTGCCCACAACCTGCAATATATACTCTTCGACTGGAAGTGGTACGGGCCTGCATTTACTTTTGATTCCGATGCGCGTAAAGTCGCCATTGATCTTGATCTGCAAAATATTATCGCCTATGGAAATAAGAAGGGTATAGGTATATGGTTATATGTGAATCAGCAGGCGCTGGTAAAGCAGGATCATGAATTGTTTCCCCTCTATAAAAGCTGGGGTGTTAAAGGTGTAAAGTATGGATTTGTACAGGTAGGTTCACACCGCTGGACAACGTGGCTGCACGAATCTGTTCAGCGCGCGGCCGACAATCAGCTTATGGTAAATATACACGATGACTTCCGCACAACCGGAGAACAACGCACATTTCCAAATATACTCACGGTAGAAGGTATACGCGGAAACGAAGAGATGCCAGATGCTACGCACAATACTATATTGCCGTTTACCCGCGGTATAGCAGGTGCAGGCGATTATACGATTTGCTATTATACCGATCGCATCAAGACAACCCATGCACATCAGCTCGCGCTCGGAGTTGTAAATTATAGTCCGTTGCAAACGCTGTTCTGGTATGATAAGCCTTCTGATTACAGCGGTGAGCCAGAAGTAGAGTTCTTCGAGAAGCTTCCCGTAACATGGGATGAAACCCGTGTATTGCAGGGAGAAATAGGCGAGTATATTATCACCGCGCGAAGAAGCGGATCGGAATGGTTTATTGGCGGCATCACAAATAACCAGGCGCGTGAAGTATCGATACCGTTGAGTTTTTTGTCGCCCAACCAGAAGTTTACAGCACATATCTATACAGATGATGAGACCGTAAAAACAAAGACACATGTACGAACCGAGCAGCGTAAAGTAAAACCAGGCGAACAGATCACGGTAAAATTGAAACCTTCCGGTGGTATAGCCCTGTGGATACATCCGGAGCCGGGCAAGATAAATGGTAAAGATTCCGCAGGTAAATAAAGTTTGATAACGTGGATAGAATGAGATGTGCGTGCTGGGATGAGGTAAGAGCACTGGTGATATATACCAGTATATTCCTGGTTTTGATTGCGTGTTCCTTAAAATCACCTGTTCCCCGTAACGATGCACCGGTTACTTATAATTTTGAAACTATCGACAATCAGATACAAAACTGGGTAGACCTTGGATATTACGATGGGGCATCTATACAGGTAGTAAAAGATGGAGGAATCGTTCACGAGAAATACTATGGGAACTATACTCCCCAAACACAGGTATATATAGCATCTGCGGGCAAGTGGCTGGCAGCAGCAACCATCGCTGCTGTGGTGGATGAACACAAACTTTCATGGAATGATAACGTTGCGAAGTGGCTCCCGCAATTCAAGGATATAAAAGGGCAGGCTACCTTGCAACAGCTGCTGTCTCATACAGCTGGCTACCCGGATTATCAACCTGCCACAGAACATCGTGATGATTACCAAACACTCGATGAAGCCGTAGAACACATCGTAAATCTGCCGGCGGATACAACGCCCGGCACTATATTTCAGTATGGCGGTCTCGCGATGCAGGTGGCTGGCCGCATGGCCGAGGTTGCTACCGGTAAAAACTGGGAAGATCTTTTCCAGGAGAAGATAGCCATACCGTTGCAAATGACGGACACGCATTTTATACCGGTTGATACAACTGCCGGTCACAACCCGATGATTGGTGGCGGAGCGCGCTGCACTCTTCACGACTATATGCATTTCCTGGAGATGATTGCCGCTGACGGAGTATATAAAGGTAAACGTATACTTACCGCGGTAACTGTTGCTGCGTTGCAGGCTGATCACGTAAAAAATGCGAAGGTTCCGCCAGACCAATTTGTAGTGCATGCACGAAAGCTGAATCACACTGGTATATATGGACTTGGCGAGTGGCGTGAGCAAGTGAACGATCGGGGCGAAGCTGTACTGATCAGTAGTCCCGGATGGGCAGGCGCTTATCCGTGGATTGACAAGGTGAACAATGTATACGGATTCTTTCTCGCGCATGTAAATGTTGAAAATGCAAATCGTGATAAGTTCTCCTCGTTCTATGCAAGTTCTGTATTACCGATGATGGTGCGTGATGTTATTGCAGAGCACCAGGAGCCCTAACCTTATAGCAGATCTGTGAACATGAAAGGAGTGAAGCATTTACTTTGGATAAGTATATTTTTAGAAACGATAACGATTCAGGCACAGGAGCTGGTAACGTATCCTGCACCGAAAGCAGTTATATATTCAATGCACAACGATGACTATACCGTTCGGGTTCGCAAACCGGGCGGCACCTGGCAGGATTTGTATGAGTATAAAGTAAAAGTAGATATGGATCGCGTTCAGGACGCTTCCATGGTATATTTTGATTTTTCCGGAAGTGTTGAAGTATCGGTACGTAAAAATAATGGCAATATCCAATCCGTTCGTGTACGTCCTGCCATCCACGGAATAACTCCATTACAGAATGGAAATGTAATCAGTTTTACCATCTCAAAGCCCGGAAAATTATCGGTGGAGTTTGATGGGGATAAACTTCATAACCTGCATGTATTTGCCAACCCGTTGGAAACGACTCGACCCGATGCCAATGATAGTAACGTTATTTACTTTGGTCCGGGGCTGCACACTCCACCCGAAAATAGCAATAGTACATTCAGAATTACCAGTGGTAAAACAGTATATATAGCAGGCGGTGCAGTGGTAAGAGGCAGATTGATGTGCGACAGCGTGGAGAATGTTCGCATCATCGGTCGCGGTATTGTTGATCAGCCATCACGCGGAGTTGAAGTTACGTATAGCAAAAATGTTACGGTAGACGGTATCATCTTTATCAACCCGAAGCATTATACTATATATGGTGGCGCGTCAACCCATCTTACCATTCGGAATATCAAGTCATTCAGTAGTAACGGCTGGAGTGATGGCATTGACCTGATGAGTTGTTCGGATGTTTTAATTGACGATGTCTTTATGCGTAACTCCGATGATTGCATCGCGATCTACGGACATCGGTGGAATTTCTATGGTAACGCGCGGAATATCTCCATTACTAATTCAACACTCTGGGCAGATATAGCGCATCCGTGCAACATCGGCATCCACGGCAATACAAACACCGCGGGTGATACGATCGAAAATATCATCTTCAAAAATATAGATATACTGGAACAGGACGAAGATGATCCGGAGTATCAGGGTTGTATGGCCATCAACGCAGGGGATTTCAACCTGGTGCGCAACGTGCGCTACGAAAATATCCGCATTGATGATTTTGAAGAAGGACAATTGCTGAACCTTCGGATCGTCTATAACAAACAATACAATACCGGTCCGGGGCGTGGTATCCAGAATATATACTTTAAAGATATATATTATACCGGTCTGAACCAGTTCACATCCCGCATCACCGGTTTGGACAAGGAGCACCAGTTGAAAGGGGTTACCTTTGAGAACCTGCGCATCAATGGAAAACTGGTGTTGGATATAGCTTCAGCAAACATAGAAGTCGGCAGCTTTGCTGAACAGATCATATTTAAGAAATAGAAACTTTACCTGCAAACATGATCACACCTATACCGGTTCGCTACCAAACTTTTGCGCTACGCTGGGCGCTGCTAGTAATTTTATACCTGCTCGGAATACAACATCCCGCAATTGCACAGGGTAATCGGCAAGGTAAACGATCGGAAATATTCTTTACTGCACAACGCATTCAACATCTTCAGCAACAAATAAAGCAGGACACTGCCATGGCCCGCGCGTGGAGTGACATGAAAGAGAAAGCGGATCGCGCTATAGCAGACGGAAAAAATGCTTCGGTTGAAGTGTTGAGCCTTGCGTGGTGTATGACGCGCGATAAGAAATATGCAGAAGCTGCAAAGCGTCAGCTATTGCAACTGGTTAGCCGGAAGCAATGGGATGGCATGGATGACCGTACGCCACGCTGGAACTCCGGGCTGAACACCGCGCATACATGTTTCTCAATTTCATTGGCGTACGACTGCATCTATGATTACCTACAAAAAGACGAGCGAAAACAAATTGCCGCGGGCATTGTAACGCTCGGTATAAAACCATTGCTGGATGACTGGCTTTCGGAAGATAAACGCATTCATGCATTGAACTCGATGGGACACAACTGGTGGAGTGCTTGTGCATATATGGCAGGCGTTGCGTCCATCGCAGTGCGCAATGAAGTACCGGAAGCTTCAGCGTGGGCTCGCGACATTATGGAGGCCAGTAAGGAGTGGTTTGCTTTCAGTGGAAGTATACTCGAAAACAAACCGGCTAATTTTGATGCTGCCGGTGGCTTTTATGAAAGTATCAGCTATGCCGATTTTGGATTGTGTGAATATTTATATTTCCGTATAGCCTATACCCATGCATTTGGGACAATAGAGATGCCGTACGATGTCATGCTTGGGAAAACGGCCGACTGGTTCATCAACGGAAGTTATCCGAATACAAACCGGCTGATGTCGCTGAACTTTGGTGATTCAAATCCTTATGCCAACGGTATCAAACCGGTCAAGCTTCTGCTCGCACTCGGTCTTCGAAAGGATCGCTACTTCTGGTATCTGCAACAAACCAGAAATACTATACAGCGAGACATGTATTCGCCTGTAGGACTGGTATATGAACCGGAGTATCCTGCGAGGGACAGCGCTCCCGATCTGCCGCCATCGGCTATATATAGCGACATGGGCTGGGCCATGCTGCGATCATCGTGGAATAAAAATGAGACATTGCTGGGAGTTAAATGCGGTTATACCTGGAATCATGCACATGCGGATGCCGGTTCATTTGTACTCTATCACAAAGGTAAGAATCTGCTGATCGATGGTGGCGATGTGAATTACGCCTTGCCTGAGTATAGCAGTTACTTTGTGCGCAGCGAAGCACATAATGTTATACTCTTCAACGGAAAAGCGCAAGAACCGCAGGATCAGTACCATGCGGTTAAAAATTCCGGGCATCTCTATAACCTGGTGGATGCGGGTGACCTTAAATATATATTAGCTGACGCAACGGGGCCTACATCGCATTTCTTTCTGCGTAATTATCGTCATTTTCTCTGGATCGGAAATGTGATCCTCGTGATCGATGATGTGAAGACCTACGAGCCCGGTAAATTTGAATGGCTGCTGCATGGTGATAAAGAGATCAGGAAGAAAGGTCCTGACCTTGAAGTGACAGATGATTCCGCGGCTGTATTGGTGCGTCCGTTATTCCCGGAGACACTACCCACAGGCTATGCGCACGATTTTCCGGAGAAGATGCGTCTCGAAGAAGGTACGGGTATAAAAGATCGTGATGCAAGCAAAAAGACCACGTATTATGCTATATCTCCTCCTGAGCCTACACGCCAGACCAAATTTGTAACGGCCATTCTTTTACTGGACGATGCCAATAAGAAAGTGGAGACCTTTACCGGATCATCTGGAGCAAGTGGTGCATCAGGACGAAGTAACCTGCCGGTGATTGAAAAGCTCGAAGGAAAAGATATGATTGGCGTAAAGATCACCCAGCAGGGCACGGTAACCTATATATATGTAAACCTGCTGGCCGATGGGCGGTTGATGCATCGTAATAGTATAAATACCATGGACGGTTGGGAAACAGATGCCTATATGATGGCTGTTACATATCCGGAGAATGCGCAGAGCAACGAGCCATCACGCTACTTCATCGCGAATGGAAGTTTCCTGCGGAAAAACAATGAAGTTATACTCCACTCGCTGTCCAAAGTATTTTTGTGTGCAGAGCGCAGGGACAACCAGATAAACGTTCAGCTGCAAGGGCAGCCTATTATCCGAATAAAACTTAAAGCAGACAAGAAGCCTGATAAATTAACCGTTAACAATGCGTTGACGCAGCCGGTGTATATGCAGGGTCATTTACAAATAGGAATCGACCATACTGCTAAGTCAGGAGACAAGTAAAGTATATATAATGTGTATTTATGAAGTATAATTTTTGGCTATGTGCAGTTGCTATCGGGATGATTGTAACGTTGGCGCAATGTAAAAGTACAGCATCGGATGATGTTAAAACTTCGCTGACCTACTGTGCGGAGCAGGCAAGTAAAACACTGGTGCATATTCCGCATAGCGGAGTGATGCCTCGAAATATTGACAGCAGTAAAACAGACTGGCGCTACGTGCCGGTAGACGATTGGACAAGCGGTTTCTGGCCCGGCATTCTCTGGTATATATATGAGGCAACCGGCGATGAGCGCTGGAAAACCGAAGCGGACAAATATACCCGTATGCTTACGCCTTTATCACAGCAGCCTGCACACGATCACGACCTGGGCTTCCAGATCTTTTCAAGCTTCGGAAATGGGTATCGCTTAACGCAGGACAGCACATACCGGGATGTAATTCTGCGTACAGCCGATACGTTGGCTACGCTGTATAATCCGAAAGCGGGTACTATATTGTCGTGGCCCGGAA